>NZ_BADY01000046.1:0-120369 GCF_000241185.1 Pseudoalteromonas sp. BSi20495 | reverse complement strand
AAAAGCCAAGCACAGCTTGGCTTTTGTTGTGTTAAGCTTTTATATTATTGTGTGCGTTTTTTAAACCTAAATTGCCCCTCATCTATCAACCCACCACTTAAGTTTCGCGGCGTTGTATAAAAACTAACTTTAAGTTGATCTTGTTGATTATCAATATTTATGTGACTAAAGCCCCAAACAAAGCTCTTTGACCACACTAAATCATACTCCGGATATTTTTGGGCTTGAAACTGTGCAAATGGGGAATGTTTACCACGCATTTTTGAAGCTGCACCAGATATTATAAGCGGTAATTTGCCATGACTACTGCCGCTATCAAACTCAGAGCAATCATCAGTTAACAGTTCTAAATCGTGTTCATGACCCGCAATATAGCCATCAGCATATTTACATAGTGTTGGCATTAGTAAACGCCGTAACACATGTCCTTCTGTGTATTTTGTACCACCAATTGACCATAAAATATGATGTCCATACACTAACTTCCACTTAGCCGTTGAGTTAGCAATTTCTTTTTTTAACCATCCTAGTTGCTTAATATCTTCGCCATTTTTCGGTCCTTCGTGCTTATCATGAACTTCAAGCTTGGCTGCACCACTTTTAATTGCTTGTTGTTCATTACCTTCACTGCCATCAGGGTTAAGCGGCACTTTATAGTATGTTTGCCCCGCCAACAGCATATTTGTATCTAAAACGAAAAATTCTACGTCGTTACCTGGCGTCCCTTTTTTATAACTGTAGTACCCTTGTTCACCCATAAAAAAATTAGGTTGTTGCGCCATCCACTCAGTTTGTAATGCCACACCTTTTCGAGAGCTGCGCCAGTCATGGTTACCTAAAGCAGAATATACAATCAAAGATGGATCAGCATCGAACAATGGTTTCAAAGGGGCATAAATTAAATCATGTAAACGTTTTTGATCATCTTTACCATCATTAGCATCTGCGCCATCGGGGTAAACATTATCGCCTAATTGAATAGCAAACTGACACTCTTTGCTTTCACATAATTTAGCCATAGCTAGGCCAACCGCTTGTGCACCACCTTGTTCGGTTGCTATATCTGTCCCCGGATACACATAAATAGGAGCATGATCAAACTCTTTACGTGGTCGATAATCTTCAAGCCAATCTTGTAATTCTTTGGCTATAAATTCAGTTTTGTTTTTGGGGTTTTTAATCTGTTTCTTTTTGGGGTAGTCAACGTGATAGCCGCCATCCCCAAAAGCGATAAAATTTATATTTTTACTAGGTGTTTTTTCAGCCTGCGCACTGCACGCACTAAGTAACATACAACAAGCAAATGCAAGTGGTGAAAGAAGTAATTTGTTCATCATTTTATATTCCACAAAAAGGCCTACTTATATCAAGTAGGCCTTTTTCGTTGTGTAAATTAAAGAGAGTTAATAGTAAACCCTAGCTCATAAGTACGACCGTATGATTCATATTGGTAGTTGTATTTACGCTCACCATGATAAAGATACAAAGGCTCATCGGTTAAGTTTTTCGCATTAAAGTAAACATTAACAGAATCATTTATAAAGTACTTACCGCTGAAATCTAATTGCGTGTGACTATCTTCATATACATTCATGTCAGCATCTTCAAATTGGAAGCTTTCACTCTTATAAGATGCGCTCAAACGAGTGCTAATTACATTGTTTTCATAACCAACAATAAAGTTACCTATTTTATCTGCTTGATTTGGTAAGTCATCGTCAGCATTAATAAATGTGCCATTTGCACTAATTAAAAAACCAGAATCAAACGTTTTACTCCAGTTAAGTTCAAGCCCTGTTAGTGATGCAGAGCCACCATTAACCATTTGCACAACTTCTTGGTAACCATTCCATTGGCCGTTATCTTGTACTTCTTGCTGAACAATATAGTTGTCGATATCTTTGTAGAACAGCCCCGCTGAAAGTACCCCAATACTGCCTGGGTAGTATTCAATAGAGGCATCGAGATTCATTGATTCATAAGGGTCTAAATCGGGGTTCCCCACTTCAGCTTTACGCTCAACGGAAATTACGCCGTCATCTTCACTGCTTTCAGATTCAATTAACTGAAACGCCGCAGAATCTTTAAATGAAGGGCGTGCAATTGTATTTGTATAGGCAAAACGAGAGACTAATTTATCACTGTGCTCATAGCGCATATTTAAACTAGGTAAAAAATGATCATAATCTTTTGTGGCTTTCCAAGGTGTGCTTGTAACTACTTCCGTATCGTTTACATCATCAGTTAATAGCGCGACCTGATTACCTTCAGTATCAAATTGAGTTCCTTCATAACGAAGGCCTGCGACAATTTGTAACTTATCAATATCTAACGTTACCATTGCATAAGCTGCAACAATATCTTCATTACTGGTATAACTTGCACCATCGGACTCAACTTGTGAGTCGTTTTCGTTCAGTTCAAATGCACCACGATTATTATTCACAAATTGACGGATAGCTGAACGATTTAGACCAGGACCAAATTCTCCTAAATCATAGTCGGGGGCAGACGCAGCGAAGTCACTCGCGAGTGCTCCTTGTAAGTCATCCTTATAAATCCAAACATTTACATCGTTACGTTTTTCACGGCTTTGATATTTAGCGCCAAACTTGAATTCACCATTGTTATTATTCCAAACAAAATCACGACTGAAATCAACCTTAAAGGTCATTGCTTCATCTTCACTAAGATTGTCGTTAGCCTCGACTTTATCTAAAACAAAATTGCTCATGTCGTTAGCATTAGATGATTGAGATAAGCTTGGTATTTCACTTTGTGCAATATAACCCAAATCAAGCCCTTCACCCGCAAAGCTTACATCTAAGCGATCTGGCTCTTTTTCGTCTGACTTTGAGTAACCGACGCTGTATTCAACAAACCAATTGTTTAATTGATGCTCGCCACCTGCGACCAATGACAAAATGCTTTGTTCTTCATAACGATCTTTCGTATCTCGGTCCATTTCAGCGTCAGAAAAAGAAGCGCTGTTATTATCATGTGTATTAACTTGGCCATCGCTAAACTTAAACTCTTTACGCTGGCGGTATTCATCATCCGAGAAATCACTGTAAAGTGTGCGTAAATAGTATCGATTTGCTACACCACTGTGTAAATCAAAGTTAAGCGCAGCACCTAAACGCTCACGTGTAATTTGATATTGGCGTTGCTCAATCTCTTCTGCTCCAAAAATTTTTATATCTTCACCCGTAGCGTCATCTTCAACTTTAAATTCGCTCCAGCCACCATCAGTTTCAACATTACGAGAACCAAAGTCACGTTTAAACCATGAAATAGCAGTCGCTACCCCTAAATCCAAACCGTTATTGAGTTCATAAACATCTGTAAAACTTGCCGAAAGTTTAGGGCTAGTGTCCGACTCAAGTTCATTATATGAACCTTGTGCGGTGAAGCTATAACTCTGCCCTGATTTATCAAAAGCACTTAAACTTTTAACTTCAATTGAGCCACCAATCGCACTTGCATCCATGTCGGGTGTGACCGTTTTACTTACTTCTAAACTTTGAATTAATTCACTTGGAATAACATCCATTGCCACACTGCGAACCCCTGCCTCGGGAGAAGGTACATTAAGGCCATTCACGGTCACATTATTTAAATTAGGATCGATACCACGAATACCAACAAAACGTCCTTCACCTTGGTCTCGCGCTATAAAAACCCCCGGCAGGCGCTGTAAAGCTTCCGCTGCATTTTGATCTGGGAGCTGACCAATTGAATCAGCACTTACCACTGACTTTAGGTTACTGGCATTTTTTTGTCTGTTAATCGCGCCAGCTTGCCCTGCACTTTGACCATAAACAATAATATTATCAATCGCATCCTCTTGCTCACCTATTATTATTTGTTGCGTGAACACGTTTTCATCAACAATTTTTATTTTTTTCTCTACCGAGGATGCACCAATATAATCAACCATTAAGGTGTAATCCCCTGCTGGTAGATTATTAAATGAGAAAGTACCATCACGCCCGCTGACTGTTTTTAGGTTTAGTTCTTTTACAGTAATTTTTGCACCACCAAAGTAAACACTTTGACTTGAATCGGTAATGCGTCCTTTAACGGCGCCATCAGCTAAAACTGGGGTTGTATATAAAATGCCACAACATGCTAATGCGAGACTCGACTTAATAAAAGGTGATGATTTAAAAGGGTTCATAATGTTTCTCTTAATTGCTGCTTATGATTAATAGGCCATACTGGCTCGGCACGGACATCCTAATTACAGAAGATGAATTAAATATGTCAGTGTTTTTTATCTCCTATTTAAACCATGTGT
Source organism: Pseudoalteromonas sp. BSi20495 (assembly GCF_000241185.1). Classification (NCBI taxonomy): domain Bacteria; kingdom Pseudomonadati; phylum Pseudomonadota; class Gammaproteobacteria; order Alteromonadales; family Pseudoalteromonadaceae; genus Pseudoalteromonas; species Pseudoalteromonas sp. BSi20495. The sequence continues at coordinate 116,069 of NZ_BADY01000046.1, read as the reverse complement.
TTATGTTGTTTTTTTTACAAAAAAACGACAACGTGAGCTAATTTGACTCCCCTTAATTTACCTATAATTACGGTTTGATAATAAAAACTACAAACAAAATAGAGCTAAAATAATAAACGATTAAATATGTTGAGCTGTTCAGACTCTAACTTAACTAAGACATCTGTTTACGACCAAAATACAACCTGTCTCAATCAACAAACAAACCTGTTATTTTTAATCAAAAAAAAGCCCCAAGTAAAAAATACTCAGGGCATGTAACTATTTTTAAAACTAACTATTCAACACTATCGGTGATCGTACGTTCTAAGGTCATTTTATAACCTGAGCTCGTTGTTGTATCGTGCTCTAAGATAAGTATGTAGTTTCCTTCTTGCGTAAAGTCCATATCGCTTTGTTGGATAAGCACAATTTGCTGCCCGTTATCCTCAAATACTGCATAAACAGTGTAAATCTCGTTGTCTACGACTTGCTCTTCTTGATCGTATTTATCAAGCCCATCAACAACATTACTTGTGTCTTCTACTGTTTCACCGTTAAGTGTAAAGTACACGTCAACTTCAGAGACTGATTGACCTGCATAATTTTCAATTAAATTTACAACTGATACCGTATGACTATAACTGCTAGGCGTAAGGTTTTCTTCTACGCTCATCATACGAGGACCATTTTCTTCGTCGTTATAAAAAATCCCCACTGCACTTTGTTCACGCTCTAACGTCATTAAAAAGTTATCAGCAAGCTTGGTGCCTTCTTCGTCATACATAGCAACACTGTAGCTGTTAGGCGATAATTCAACATAGTTAGTATAAGTATCGTTGGCTACTGTATCTGTTGTTAACTCTGTAGTACCACGAGTAATTGAGAAGCTAACAGGTGAATAGCTATCCATTGTATTAATGAATCGTAATTGGCCTTGTGCATCTTGATGATTTAGCTCCGTGACATAGTTATTATCAGTCACTATATCAAGCGTAATACCGTTTTTTTCGGTTGCATAGCTTGGACGGATCATAGCAACGTAGCTTGCTTCGTCGTAGTAATAAACTGAAGGTGATTCAAAAATAACATCCGAACTACCTGCCGCTGTCACATAAATTGTATAATACCCTTCTTCAAGTGTTTGCAGATCGGGCTCAGTCAAATACTGCGCAGAGGCAAATAATGTTGCGCTTTCAAATACACCATCATCCGTAGCTATATAAATATCATAGTTATTATTTTCATTCGTGGTATTAAAAAAACCTAAGTTAAATTCATCAGTGTCACTAGAGATAGGCACGCTAAGCTCTGTGAATATAGGCTCAGCAAAATCGCCACTCATCACAATTAATTGCGTTTTATCACCTTTAATCGACACTTCTTGTTCACTAATGGTTATGTAACTGTCGTTGGCATCAAGGTACTCAAAACTTACATCATAAGTGTCAGTACTGTAGTTGTGACGAGTAGTTACATCAGCAAAGTCAGTACCTGAACGCTCTGTTTCATCAATAAATAGTCGAGTGTATGGGCTGTTATAAGAGCCATTATATAATTGAATATAACCGGTATCACTTGAGCTATCATCGGAGCCACAACCGGCTAAGATAGAGATTAAACTAAGTGGTAAAGCAGCTTTAAACAGGGAGTTGGTCATTAGAGTTATTCCTTATTATTAAAATCCCTTTTATGACTCGAATACCCTATTTTAATTTCATAATTTACAAAGCATTACTCGCACTGACACTTCCTGACGTAAACGTTAAAAAGTGTATGAAAGTGTCTTTAATATTGATAATAGATTACAAAAGGGAAAGTTTGAGGGACAACCACAGCAAATGCTTAGCGTTTTAACGTCTGCGTTTAGAGGTTGAAAAGATCAGCTCACTACATACCTATTACGGCCAGTTTCTTTTGCTTTATACAAAGCAAGATCAGCTCGCTTCATTACCTCATCAAACAACTCTCGTTCAATGCGTTGTGCAATACCTATGCTTACAGTTATAAAGCGGTCGTTTTTCACATTAATTGTATGAGCGAGCTCTAAAATAGTTTGGGAAAAATCAGTCACATCATTAATATTACTTGGGGGGAAATAACCGGCAAACTCTTCACCACCAATTCGAGCAAAAATACTCGTGTCATCAAATAAAGCATTCACTTTATAGGCAAACTCTTTAAGTATTTTGTCTCCCATATCGTGACCGAAGTCATCATTTATAGATTTAAAATGGTCTATATCAATTATTAAAAGAGTGTATGCGGGTGTCGTCACATTTTTCACATATCGATAAAAACAACGCCGGTTATGCACATTAGTCAAATCATCCATAATGAGCTCTTTAGCTAGCCGATTATGCATTTTTTGCATAAATAACATAGTTTTAAACAAGCCAAAAGCGGTTATTGTCATGCCTATAGTTCGGCATAAATCTTCAACATACAAACTTACCCAGTAAGGCGGTATAACTACCTCATCAAGCACATCAGCCGTAATACCGACAATCCATAATAACAATCCAGTGCTTACATAAAAATATGCTTTTTTAGCTAACTTTGAGCACTGTACAACCCAAAAAATAGCAACAATGACTATTAAATTAATAACATCCGTCGTAAAACCATAAATATTATTTTTAAAATCTAAAAAAGGGAAATTCATTAAAGAATAAGCAGAAAACACCAAAATATAGGAAAGAAGTATAAACATTAAAAGCTTATTCAGCTTAGTGAGATGGACAAAGCGACTTAACTTTATACTTACTATTTCGGGATTCATTATCGTCCAATTTTACGTTAGGCTATATGAGCAACACGTAAAATTATAACACACGTTCAAAATTCAGATACAAAACCACTGCGTTAAATGAGTGTACTTACCCCCCATGTCCCTAGTATTAAAACACTTAAACCAATCATAGCCTTAGTTTTATGTTTACTAATTATCCGTTCAGCTTGATTACCCGCGTAATACACAATAATAGCCAAACTAAAATAACGAATAGAACGTGCAATAGCACTGGCTAACAAAAATAACCAAATTGAATATTTAGTTGCACCAGCAGCAAGCATCGCTATTTGAAAAGGGATTGGTACAATACCAAGCGTTATAACAAACCAAAAACCTTGTTCTTGCATTTGTTGCTGAACATTTTTAAATTGCTCTGGTGTTGAAAACGTATTAATGATCCAATCACCAACGGCGTCAAATAGGTAATAACCCAAAGCATAGCCAAACAGGGCTCCCACAATACATCCCAAAGTAGCCATAAATGCAATAAGCCAAAGTTTTTCACGTCGAGCTTGCATTAATGGCACTAAAACAGCCTCAAGTGGAATAGGGACTATGGTCGACTCTAAAAAAGACGCAACGGTAATACCACTTAACATATGCTTAGAATCTATAAATTGACGTGTTTTTTGTTTAAGTTTTTTTTGAATAGCCATTATAATTCCCTTCTATAATTTAAACTCTCGACAATATAAAGTAGAGGCCTTTATTTCTATTTATCAGATACTTAAAAAACAAAATATAAAGTCTATTTCACCTAAAAAACCACTACTGTAAATTTAACCTACAGAGATAAACCCACCAAAATCGAATGCTAATAAAGTTAAATTAACCTGAGATCTGGTTAAGATATTTACCAACGTATTGAATTATAGTGATATGTAAATTTATATTCTCTAGCCAGAGATTTTCAGTGAAAACAAGACGAACTTACGCGTCAATAGCTGGCCTGTTGCAAGTAAATTCAACGCAGTGAGCGCTGAAAATAGCTGCTTGAGATAGATTTATTATCCACAGTTCAGGTTAAATTAACCACCCTACAATCCAAGTAACAATATAACTAACTTGCGAAGTATCATCGCATATTCAGCTTAATACAGGATGAAAATACATATTTATGAGCAAGTCGCTATTTACTACATATGTTTCGCCTTATAAGCAATAAACGTTACAAGCTAAGTCCAAGGTTTTTACTGAAAACATATTCATGTAAAAAACACATCAATTAAATGAAAATGATATTGCGAATTGTTCGCATTTATATATAATGTGACGAAATTATTGCCCGCTCAACTGTATTATTTGTTTACTTAATTAGGAATTTATTATGCGTTTAAAAAAACTATTAACAGGTGTGATGCTACTCACAGTCTGTGCAACAAGTTATGCCCACACTCCTTATTTAGCGCCCTACTCTTTTGATGAATCAAGTCAAGATAACGTTACTTTAGACGCTGCTTTTGCAGAGAAATTTTTTGTTCCTGAGCTTGCGTTTAATAACAGTATTTTTACTGTTATTACTCCTAATGGTGAAACCATAAATCCTGATAATGTTGTTAAATTGCATTTACGTATGGTTGTAGAGCATCAGCTAAAAGAAGAAGGTACTTATCGCTTTAGCACAGGTAAACGCTTAGGCCGTGTGTTTAAAATGTATGAAATAAACGGTGTAAGAAAATCGCTAGAAAACCCAATGGATGCAATCCCTGAGGGAGGAAAGTTACTCGCCTTTTTCCAATCACTCACCTTAGCTGAAAGTTATGTAACCAAAGGTGCCCCAAGTGAAACAGCCCTAAAACCTTACGGTCAAGGCTTAGAGTTTATTGCTAAAAGCCATCCTAATGAACTTTTTGTTGGTGAACGTTTATCAATGGTTAGCGTGTTTAATGGAAAACCACTGGCTGACTTAACTGTTGATGTTTTTCAGGCGAACGATCAATTTAGCAATGATAAACCTTCCATCTCATTAAAAAGTAACGATAAAGGCGAGTTTAGCTTTATGCCACAAAAACAAGGCGTATACCTTTTACGTGCACGTTATAAAAGTGATGCACCTAAAGGCTCTCCGGCTCCTCAAATCAGTAATACCTACACCCTTGTTGTTGAAGCGACAGAATAAACGAGAAATAAAATGAACAAAATAATAACGATTACTTTTACTACTGTTTTAGCACTACTAAGTACAGTCACAAATGCAGCATCGCATAGCAAGTCGATTTACATAAACCAATACGATACCAACAATGACGGCAATGTGCACTTAGCTGAATTTGACAATGCCCGACAGAATAACTTTAACAACACTGACGAAAATAAGGATGGCGCAGTAAGTGAAAACGAATATGTTTTTGAATACCAAGACCGTATGGATAAACAACTAACCCTTGATAGGTTAGTGCAAGTTAAACAAACCACAGTACGCTTCAAAGCACTCGATAAAAATGAAAATGCTAAAATGGAATGGCAAGAATACCAAGCATCTGGTGTACGGAGTTTTACAAAATATGATGTAAATAAAGACGGCACAATTAACGACCTAGATCCTGAGCCAAAAAGAAAAACAGAAAAGAAAACGGTTGAAAAAACTGAGCAGCAATTAGCACAAGAAAAACAAAACAAATTAAACAGAGCAAAACGCCTACTTCGTATGCCAACAACGCACGATCGAAAAGGTTTTTTTATTAAATACGACCTAAATCAAGATAACATTATTACCCAAAAAGAATTTAACCAACGCCGCCGACAAGACTTTGATCGTGCCGACGAAGATGCTAATAATTGGCTAACAGAGCAAGAGTATATTTTTGAATATGAAAACCGTTTAGATAAAAAGATAGCCAGTACACGCAAAGCTGCATTAAAACAAACACACATTCGTTTTAATGTTTTAGATAAAGATGAAGATGGTGCAATGACCTTTGCTGAATACCAGCTGTCAGGGCATCGTAGTTTTACACGTTGGGATACTGACAAAGACGGTATCGTCAACAACCTAGATCCAGCGCCTAAAAAAAATGAATATGTGAGCAACAATAAAACGGCAAAATCATCAAACACTAATTACTGAATATTAAACGCCTCCCTGCCAATAAATTTACAGGCAGGGAGAACAATATTGAATTAAGGAATGTTGATAAATCATGTTAAAAAAAATATTCGGTGCTGCTTTATTACTTATTTTTAACACACAGCCAGCTCTTGCAATGGTAAATGCCCATTACGATAATGTATTAGGTACATCAATGGATATAAGCATTGCAGGTGTACCTCAACTGCAAGCCGAAAAAGCGATAGGTAGTACATTAAATGAAATAACACGCTTAGAAGGGATTCTTTCAACGTGGCAAAAAGAGAGTCAGATTAGCTTGCTAAACAAATTAGGAAGTAAACAAAACCTTCCTAGTGAATTAATTGAAATTGTTGAATTATGTGAAAAATGGCATGCCGCTTCGCATAAAAAATTCAGTTGCAAAATGGGCAAATTAAAAGAGCTTTGGTTAGCCGCTGAACGCACTGATAGCGTACCAGATAGGATTGCCGTACGTTATAAAGCTCGCGACATCCAACGCTCAACCATTAACATTGATGCTGTAAAAAGCAGTGTAATATTAGATGAAAAAATAGCACTTGATCCTGCGGGGTTAGCAAAAGGGTTTATTATTGACTTAGCTTATGCGCATTTGCATTCGTTATTGCCTGATGCAACGGGATTAAAATTAGATATTGGCGGTGATGCATATTATTGGGGAAAACCAAATAATAATGCTAAATGGCATGTTGCAATAGCCGATCCGACAAATCTAAACGATGCTCAATCAGCAGCGCCATATTATGTGAATTTATCAAATATGGCCATTGCATCAAGTAGTCACCATAATCGCTTTAGACAGATTCAAAGAAGAAAATTTAGTCATATTTTAGATCCACAAGATGGCTGGCCAATGGACTATGCGCCATCTGCAACGGTTATAGCTAAAGACGCCGTCACTGCAGATGCCATCGCAACGGCATTAAGCACTCAATCAATATCACAAGGAATAGATTGGGTTAATCAACTAGAAAATGTTGAAGCATTAATAGTATCGCCTCAAGGTTTAAAAGTGGCATCAGCTGGATGGCATACTTTTGTAGGCTCTGAAACTGAAGCCATTGATGAGCTTTCTGCTAACTCACTGCAAATAGAATATCAAATACCTAATTTACAAGTAGCTAAATATGAAAAACCTTATGTTGCTATTTGGATAAGCGATCGCCAAAACCGTAGTGTTTATAATTTACTATTACTGGGTGAAAGTAATCGATGGGCTAAAGAAAACAGTCGTTGGTGGCGACGTGTCGGTCGTAAAAATCCAGATTTATTAGATGGTATAGCTCGTCCAACTCGCCGACCAGGAGAATATAAAGTTCTTTGGAGTGGCCTAAATAACAATGGTGAATTTGATAGAAAAGCTAAATACTATCTAAATATAGAAGCGGCAAGAGAAGGTGGAGGCCACAACTATAAACGGATTGAATTTGAGTTTAGCCCTCATACTGAATCAGCCTCACTACCTAAAAAATTAGTCATTCCTGCTAAAGGTGAACTGGGAATTGTAAGCATAACTTATAAAACAACAAATAATAATCGCCTCTAACGCTTACTCATTTAAAGGTATTATTAAAAAATAAATGTGTAAATCGCAATCGTTTGCCTTTGCATTTAAATTAACATTAAATTAGGGATCATCATGAAATATAAAAAATCCATTTTAACCAGTGCAATAACCATTGCACTTAGTGGGCAAGCTTTCGGACAGACCATACAAACACTAGAAAAAACGGTTGTTAAATATCAAAGCATTGAGCGTGATGCGGTAGTAGAAGTACTTAGTAGTGAAGAATTAGCACTTCGCCAAGTTGATAACTTTGAAGATTTAGTAAAATTAGTACCTGGTGTATCTGTATCAAAAGGTGATGATCGCTGGGGTGCAAGTGGCTTTAATATTAGAGGATTAGATGAAGACCGAGTTGCTATTAATGTTGATGGCGTGCCACAGGGCGAAACACTAAAGTACGAAAGCGGACAAGCTTACGGATATTTTAAAGGTTCACGTAATGGTGTCGATATTGAAGCACTAAAATCAGTTGAAATTGTTAAAGGTGCTGATGCTATTTTATCGGGTAACGGTTCGCTTGCTGGTGCCGTTAATATGACAACGAAAGATCCTGACGATTTTCTTTCTTATCAAGGCGATGACTCAGGTTTTGCCATAAAAGCAGGCTACAGTGGTGAAAATAGCGAAACAATGACCTCACTCACTGCGGCTAATAGAACTGGTGCTCTAGAATCACTCATTATTTATACCTATCGCGATGGTAATGAATTTGAAAACTATGACATGAATGGCGCTGATATAGAAGGCTCTGCCAGAGAAATTCCTGACCCTCAAGATACTAAGTTAAATAGTGTACTAGCTAAGCTTATTTATGAAATTAGTCCTGACAATGAAATTGGATTTGTTGGTACTTATTACAAAACAAAAGTTATTACTGATACGCAATCATTTAATGGGGGTTGGTATTCAAACCGAGTAGGCAACGATATAAGTAAAACAACCCGAGTTGGTGTTTTTCATAAATACGAAGGTGAAACAGCTCTTTTTGATAAAATAACCACTGCATTAAATAAACAAAGTATCGACTTTGCGGCTAATACGAGCCAACACGCTAGATTTGGTTTTGGTGGTGGAATAACTACCGATGAAGACCGTGTTGATACACGTGCTTTTAATCAAGACCTATTCCAAGTAACAGTTGATCTAGAGAAGTCATTTAAGTTTGCGCAACAAAAACATAAATTAGTTTATGGTGCTGAAATATTAAATAAAGACTATGAAAACTCACAAGTACGAAAGTCTAACAGCATTTTAAACGATAAGGGTTGGGTAGAATCAAGCAGCCAAGCTTTGATCCCAAAATCAGAAGCCGACATTTATACTTTATACGCCTTAGATACGTTTAATCTTGGAAAAACAACTCAGGCGCGTCTTGGCGCACGATATGACCACTATACATATAATGCTAAAGCAGATGAAAACTATTCAGATGAATCAGGAACATTAGGAGAAATTTCGTTCTCTATGGCAACATGGACAGCTGGCATTGAACAAGCACTCAATGATTCATTTAGTATTGAAATGGGTGTATCAACTGGCTTCAGAGCACCTACCATTGAAGATATGTACACAACAAGTGGCACTCTCGATGATTGGAATGAAGTTCCCAATGCCGATCTAAAAGCGGAATACAGCACTAACTATGACGTTGCGTTAGTTGGTGAGTTTTCTAAAGGTAGTTTTCGTTTAGGTACTTTTTTCAGTAAGTATAAAGACTTTATTGATAGCGAAAAACGCCAAGGCATAAATACTAATACGGGTGAAACAGACCCAGATGGATTTTTTGTCAACTTTAATTCAGATACCGTTGAAATTAAAGGTATCGAGTTCTCGGCCGACCTTAACCTAAGCCGCACATTTGATTTAACACCCGGTTTAAAAACACGTGTACAAGCAGCTTATACAAGTGGTGAAAATAGCGAAGATACGCCTATCTACTCTATTCAGCCGTTCAATTTAACGTGGGGAATAAGCTACGACCAGCCTGAAGGTAATTGGGGCGTTCACACATATGCTTCTTACACTGCAGGTAAAGAAGATAAAGACTCCTTTACAATCGATGAAAATGGCGAAAAAACATACCCTCTTTATTCTAGTAATGCAGCAACAATTATTGACCTAACTGGGTATTACAATATTACTGAGTCTTTACGCTTGGTTGCAGGCGTATACAACGTAACAGATAAAGAATATTACCGTTGGGATAGTGTCCGCTTTGTTGACCAAGGTGATATGAGACCTGGGATCGGAGTGACTGATAACGGCATTAAACGCTACAGCGAAGCAGGCCGTAATTTAGGTGTAAATGTAAGTTATAAATTTTAAAGGTACACAAAATAATTAATATTTAGGCCGAGTTATGACTATAACTCGGCTTTTTTCCTTCTAGCCAAGATAAATAGTGCTTAAACAAAAAGCACGTTAGAAATAGCAGACAAATTAACTTACAATTAAAAGTAGTGAGTATTTTAATTGTAAGTAGTTATTAATTTATGCAAAGTGCGCGTTTTATTCCCTTTAGAAAACAAGGTATTGTTGATATGTGTAGCGAAGAGCTTAAAAGCAGTACACAAAAAACATCGTTTAAACAATTTTGCGATTTACTAGCAAGCCTTATTCATTACGATTACCACTCAACACTTGAGTCACTTAAAAACAACTACGCCCCTTTTGATCCCAACAGTGACACGCGATCGTTAGCGCCAGTATCGGCGGATCAAAAAGCGCAATGCCAACATGAGTTTGCTAAAGATTTTGCTAAGGTGCTTAATGCCGCTAATTTTGAAGTGATCACCAATGAAGACTTACAAGATGCATTAAACGAAGAGTCACTATTTAAGGTGCGCCTTGAAGTTGAATTTGACGACTTTGAAGAAGTGGTTTTTTATCGTCGTGGCGAGTCGCAACTCACTGAAACTATTACCAGCTTTTGGGGCTTGCGTAAAAAGCCGCTGCACTTTACTAATTACGACCGTGTTGCCGTGTTTATTCGCTTTAAAGACAGCGCTTATTTTGCAGCTAAAAATAAAACGCCACTGGGATTTGAGCCAAGCTCAACCATAGTAAAGCTGTTTCAAAATGTGCCAAAGGCCGATCTCGAAATGCTATTTCCTAATAGCGAAGTACGCATGCGCCCTATTGATAAAGCAATTATTGGCTCATCGGCTTTAGTTGGCGGTGCAGTGGTACTTATAACTAAACTTGGCGCATCAATCGTATTATTGCTTGCTCTGTTTGCTTTTTGGGGTGGTTTTAGAAGTGAAGCTGTAGAAATGACCCAACAACATTTTATTACCTTTGCTATTGGCATGGGAGTATTTGGCAGCTTTATTTTTAAAGAATGGAGTAAGTTTAAAAACCGTAAAATTAAATTTATGAAAGCGCTTAGCGATAACCTCTACTTTAAAAACCTCGATAACAACGCGGGTGTTTTTCACACGCTTATTGACGCCGCCGAAGAAGAAGACATAAAAGAAGCCCTGCTTGCGTATACCTTTTTACTCAAATCAGAAAGCGGCTTAACCGCCCAAACGCTTGATGAGCAAATAGAGCATTGGTTTAAAAGCAAATACCAGTGCGATCTTGATTTTGAAATTAGCGACGCACTTGAAAAGCTGGTACGTATGCGTTTGGTAACGTGCACTAGTGATGTGTATAGCGCAATCAATTTAGAACACGCAAAAACGATATTAGATGAGCGCTGGGATAACCTGTTTCAATATAATTAATGTAGTATTTTTACTAAATAATACCCAACTAAAAAAGCAGCTGTAAGTACAGCTGCTTTTTTATTACATTATCAGTAGCTAGTATTTAAGCTAATTCAGCTTCTGCTTTTTTAGTAAATTTAGAATGTACTAACTTATAAAGCGCAGGCAATATTAACAGTGTCAGTAAAGTTGATGAAATAATCCCGCCAACCACTACTGTCGCGAGAGGTTTTTGCATTTCAGAACCCGTTCCCGAATTAAGCGCCATAGGTATAAAGCCTAAACTTGCCACCAGCGCCGTCATCAGTACTGGGCGCAGGCGCTGTAATGCACCGCTGTGAATTGCATCAAACAAGCTTAAACCATCGCTTCGTAATTGCTTAATAAACGACAGCATAACCACACCGTTTAATACCGCGACACCACTTAGGGCAATAAACCCCACACCCGCTGAAATTGAAAGCGGCATATCGCGCAGCAATAACGCAAGTACACCCCCCGTTAATGCCAGTGGCACACCACTAAATATAATCAATGAATCACGAAGCGATCCAAAGGCGCTGTACAGTAAGCCAAATATAAGCAGTAAAGTGACCGGTACAACCAACGACAATCGCTTACTTGCTGATTGTAGCTGCTCAAACGTGCCGCCGTATTCAATCCAATAACCACTTGGTAAATTAAGTGATTCATTAATGCTTGCTTGCGCATCACTTACAAAGCTTGCTAAATCGCGCCCTTCTACATTGGCAGTTACTACTACATTGCGCTTACCACTTTCGCGGTTTATTTGATTAGGCCCTTTTTCAATGCTGATTGTCGCTACTTCGCCAAGCGGTACAAATGCAAGTTCTGGGTTACTATCTTTAGGTAAAGCAACTGGCAAACGAGCAAGTGCTGATACATCGCTAGACCAACGCTTATCAAGGCGCACTAATAACGAAAAACGTTTATCGCCCTCGTAAATTAGTCCGGTTTGCACGCCACCAACAGCGGCGGCAAGTGTTTGTTGAATGTTGTTTACGCTTAAACCTAATAACGCCATGTGGTCGCGCATTGGTGTTACCGAAAGTGTTGGCAATCCTTCCATTTGCTCCAAACGTACATCGGTAGCACCTGCAATATTACGCATTAGCCCTGTGGCTTTTTCGCCAAACTCTTTAAGTACGCTTAAGTCGTCACCATAAATACGCAGTGCCACATCGGCGCGCACGCCAGCAATTAACTCATTAAAGCGCATTTCTATTGGTTGTGTAAATTCGTAATTATTACCAGGGACATCGTTAACACGGGTACGAATTTGCTGAACCAATTCTGCTTTAGTAAGTGCTGGATTAGGCCACTCATCTTGCGGTTTGAGTATTAAAAAAGTATCGGCAACATTGGGCGGCATAGGATCGCTTGCTACATCGGCAGTACCAATTTTTGAAAATACGTTAGCAACCTCAGGCTGATCTAATATGGCTTGCTCAAGTTCTTTTTGCATTTGCACAGATTGCTCAATACCGGTGCCAGTAATGCGCAGCGCGTGCATAGCAATATCGCCCTCATCAAGTTTCGGTAAAAATTCTGCGCCCATGTTTTTAACTTTAAAACCAAGCACTAATACTAATGCAGTGGCAATACCCACCATCAGCCACGGTAATTTAAGCGATATACCAAGTAATGGCTTATACACTTTTTTAACGCCGCGCATGACTGCGTTTTCGGTTTCATCAACCTTACCGCGAACAAACACTGCAATAGCAGCCGGTACAAAGGTAACGCCAAATATAAGCGCGCCAATTAACGCCACAACTACAGTAAATGCCATTGGCTGAAACATTTTGCCTTCAACGCCGCTTAGTGCAAATAAAGGTAAATAAACTAGCATAATAATAACAATGCCAAATACAGCCGGTGTAAATACTTCTTTGGTGGCTGCGGTCACTACATTTAAACGCTCGTTTAAGGTAAGTAGCCTGCCATGTTTATGCTGAGCCATACCTAATTGGCGCAGGCAGTTTTCAACTACAATTACAGCACCATCAACAATTAAACCAAAATCGATTGCGCCTAGGCTCATTAGGTTACCCGATACGCGATTACCCACCATACCTGTAACGGCAAACAACATACTCAACGGAATAACCATTGCCGTAATAAGCGCGCCCGTTACATTACCCAGCAGTAATAGCAAAATTACTATCACTAAAACGGCACCTTCAAATAAGTTGGTTTGCACGGTTGCTATGGTTTTATCAACAAGAGTTGTGCGGTCGTAAACCGCTTCAACAATAACGCCAGCGGGTAAGCTTTTTTGCACATCAACTAACTTATCAGCCATCGCTTTTGCCACTATGCGGCTGTTTTCGCCAATTAGCATCATGGCGGTGCCGAGCACGGTTTCCTCGCCGTTATAAGTGGCCGCGCCGGTTCTAAGCTCTTTGCCTAAAAACACGTTAGCCACATCTTTAATGCGTACAGGTGCATCGTCGCGCTTAGCTATAACGGTATTGGCTATATCATCTATGGTTTTTAATTGCCCAGGCGAGCGTACTAAATATTGCCCGTCAAAGCGCTCAATATAGCCTGCGCCTCGGTTACTGTTGTTTACCTCAAGTGCACTAATTACATCGCTAATAGTAAGCTTATAGGCAATGAGTTTTTCGGGTACTGGCGCTACTTGGTATTGGCGCTCAAAACCACCTTGGCTGTTTATTTCGGTTACGCCTTTTACTTTTAAAAGCTGCGGGCGAATAACCCAATCTTGTAAAGTACGTAAGTCTTCGGCGTTGTAGGCAGTGCCATCTTCTTTTAACGCATTAGGCGCGGCGTGCACACTATAAGTAAATATTTCGCCTAAACCACTGGCAATAGGACCCAAGTTTGGCTCTACGTTATTAGGTAAGTCGGAGCGAATACTTTGAATACGCTCACCAATTTGCTGACGCGCCCAATAAATATCGGTGCCTTCACTGAAAATAACCGTTACTTGCGAAAGCCCATAACGCGAAAGCGAACGGGTGTAATCAAGCTTAGGTATGCCCGCCATGGCGGTTTCTACCAAATAAGTAATGCGTTGCTCTACCTCTAATGGCGTAAAACCCTGCGCTTTGGTATTAATTTGCACTTGTACGTTTGTTATATCGGGTACTGCGTCTACTGCTAAATTTTGAATGTTGTATACACCAAATCCAGCAAATAAAAATGTAAGCGCAAGCACCAGCATGCGGCGTTTAACCGCAAAAGAAACTATCCAATTAATCATGGTGCCTCCTAGTGAGCGTGGCTTGCGCCGCTTTTTAAAATATCAGCTTTAATGACATAACTATTGTCTGTTACGTATTCGCTACCTGCGTTTAAGCCTGTAAGTACTTCTACCCACTCGCTATTTTTTGCACCTAAGGTAACGGGGCGCACTTCAAATACATTATTTTTACGAACAAACACACTGGGTTGACCGTTAAATTCTTGAATTGCTTGTGGCTTTACACGCACGCTGGCATTTATTTTAGCCACACTTACATCGCTATTTATATGCATGCCTGGGCGCCAATGCCCGTCTGGGTTATTAAGCTCTATACGGGCACGCGCTATGTGCCCGCCAGTCATCATTGGGGCTATAAAAAACACTTTGCCTTGCGTATTTAAATGATGATGCAAGTCGTACACTTTAGCGCTTTGACCAATGGCTAGTTTTTCAATGTTTTCAGGAAAAGCCGACAGCTCAACCCACACTTTATCAAGGTTAACTACCTGCATCAGTGCGCTGGTGCTTGCAAGCTCGCCACGCTTTAAGTATTGCTCGGTTACAACACCACTAATTGGGCTTTTAATAGGGTAGTTTTGCAGTGTTTCCCGGTTGGTTACATTGGCAAGTACTTCGCCTTTTTTAACGTTTTGACCAATGCTTACAAAAATATCACTGATCAATCCTGTATACGGCGCCATTACTTCTACCGTGCCATGTTGTGTTGGTGCAATAACGCCAAAAAGCGTATCGGTAATATCCACTTCACCACTTTGCGCTATCTCGGTTTTAATTCCTGCGCGCTCAATGGCTCGCTCTGTTAGCGTGGTACGGCCTTCGTGTTGGTCGTATTCATAGCTAATGCTCTCGCCTTTATAATTAGCAGTAACGGCAAGTGCAAACGAATGTGGTTCGTTAATTGATTGCGTACTAACAAGATAGTCGCCCTCAGCTGCAAACTGTATATTTTGCGACCCTTCAACTAAGCGCTTTAAACTCATTGTTATGTTTAAGTCGTTTATATTAATTGGCTTATTTTGTTTATAGCCGTATACGCGCAGCTCAACATTACCTGCAAATTCTTGCAATTTAAGCTCAAGGGTTAATTTAGAGTCAGTTAATAAAAAGCCGCCGTGTGGACCTTGTTTTTTCTCGTGTTGCTCTGTTTCTTTATGACCTGACTCGCCATGTTCAGCAGAGGCAAATACATCAGTGCTTACAAAGCTGCAGGCAAACGAAAGTGATACTAGTAATGCGATTATATTTTTATTCATGATTGATGAGTCTCAATTAAAGATTGGCCTGTTAAACGCTCAAGAGTAAGTAGCACTTGGTACAGCTCTGCGTGAGTTGTAATTAGTGTGCGTTTAGAATCAAAAAGTGCTTGTTGAGCATCAAGTAATTGCAACACCGAAATTTGTCCGCGTTGATAACTTTTTAAGCTTTGCTCAATCAATGTTTGTGCCTGAGGAATAATTTGATCAGATAATAGCTTTGCCTGATTAGCTCGACCTTGATAATAAGCGTACAAAGTACGTACTTGCTGGCGTAACTGGATGCGCAATTGCCCTTGCTGCTCATTTAAAAGCATGAGCTGACTATTTGCAGCTGCAATATTTCCGCTATTTGAATTACTTAATTGCAGTGGCATAGAAAACGAAAACACTAATGAGCTGGAGTCGCTTTGTTGGTTATAGCGCACGCCTCCCCCTATATTAATATCGGTTTGTCCGTTTGCTTTTTGCAGTGTTAAGTTAGCTGTTTGCTGTAAATATTGCTGCTGTAATAATGCAAATTCAGGGGCTTGGTTAACCGCATCTAAAAGTGCTTGCGCTGATTTAAGCGCAGTAATTGCATTAATATTGCCAGCAAAAGTGTTGTAGGGTTGATCCTCACTCCACAGCTCGTTAAGCGATAAACTTGCTCGCTCAAATTCACTATTAAGCATGGCTTTATCAAGCTCTACTTGGCTAAGTGCATAACGCATGCGCGTTACATCAGCTTGCGACGCAGCACCCGCATTGGCTCTTTGTTCAATCGCTTTAAGCGCCTGGGTAACTACCTGTTTACGCTCGTTGTTCAAACTTAATAATGTTTGAAATTTAAGCCCTTGATAGTATCGCTCAGCAGTGGTTGCCAATAACGCTAAACGGGTATTTTCATACTGTATTGCTTGGGCTTTAATATTGGCGGTTGCGTAATTAATACGGCTTTGGCGCTTATCGCCCAGCTCTATTAGCTGGCTAAGCCCGAGTGTTATTTCAGCGCCTTGAATGCCACGCGCCTTGTTAGTGCCAAGTAAGTTTTCGGCTTCAACATTCAATACAGGGTTAGGCGAAAGTGCAGCTTGAGATTTAAGCGCACTCAATATTTTTTGATGATACGGGTAGCGTTTTAATACCGGATTTTGTTGTTCGGTATTACTCAGCGCTTGTTTAAGGGTTAATGTTTTAACATTCGCCAAAGTACTAAAAGCAGGTAACGCGCACATTAGCGCCACCAGCATAATTGGTTTTTTATTCATATAGCGTGTCCGTTTTTTAACAAACAGAGTTAACTTAATCACTACGCCTACTTTAAAAACAAGCGCGATCAAGTAACCTAAATATGCATATAACTAGCCTAATAGCGCATAAACGCAGGCTCTAATATACAAAGTATTTAAAATTAGAAACTAGCTATAAAAATTTGGTGGCGGTACATCTGGCGGGTAATTTAACCCGTTATAGCACGCAGGCGAAGTTGCTTTACTTTGCTCAGGGCTTATTGAATGGCTAGAGGTGCTGTTGTAGCCACAATGGCAATGTTGGTGGGCATGAATTTCGGTAGTTGATGTTTTATCGCTTTGGTTATCATCGGCTGTGGAGTCGCCTTGCGATAACGAACTGGTTACGTGATCAACATCTTCTTGCAAATGATACGCAGCGCCATCACAGCTAATAAAGCTGTGTACAAGCACTAATAATATCACTATTAAAAAACGGTTTGAGCGCATTACCTACCTAAAACTCTAAAATGCAATTTAAGAAATCGCACAATACCTTAAATTTATTCAAATGTAGAGAGCCGCTAACGTTATTTTCTAAATTCGCTTGGCGACACACCTACCGACTTCTTAAAACGTTTGGAAAAATTAAAAATATTAGAGTACCCCACATAATTTGCCACATGCGAAATTGGCCAAGCCGTGTTTAACAATAAGTTTTTAGCCCGTTCAATGCGTAAATAAATAAGTTGTTGTATTGGGCTTTTACCAAATTGGGCTTGGCATAAACGGTGTAAATGCGGCGATGAATAATGCACATGTTCGCACATTACCTCTATTGTCCAATCAAACTGCAAGCGCTTGTCTACCTCTTCAAACAAACTAATTAAACGATTATGCGCCGCACCCTGAGAGTTATTTTGCAGCGTAGCATTTAAGTAATGACTTAAAATAGGCGTTACGCTTTCGCGTAAATTAGCATTAGGCTCGCTGTATAAAAGCTCCATAGCAAGGTGTAACGGTTCAAGTTTTTGCTCGGTTAATACCAATGC
This sequence comes from Pseudoalteromonas sp. BSi20495, assembly GCF_000241185.1. NCBI lineage: Bacteria > Pseudomonadati > Pseudomonadota > Gammaproteobacteria > Alteromonadales > Pseudoalteromonadaceae > Pseudoalteromonas > Pseudoalteromonas sp. BSi20495. Next base: position 98,162 of record NZ_BADY01000046.1, on the reverse strand, counting down.
TTGCGCTAAGTTTAAATGCTGCCAACGTTTAGTATTTGCAAGGTTTAACCAAATAACATCCCAATGATCAGCATCAATTTTCACTTCAAAGCTTTGCTTTGCTGGTAGCACAATAAGTGTATTGGCATTAAGTGTGTACTGCTCATTTTGTGTTGTTAATTTACCCTGCCCTGCAAGCGTATAAAAAAGTGTATGTTCTAGCGGTGCTGAGCGTGCTACGCAATAACGACCCGATAGGTTTGAGCAACCCGCAAGTGCTATTTCAAGGTTTGCCATTTGCGCGAGCGTTTGCGAATCAATAAAGCGCTCTGTGCAGTGCGGGCCAATATCGAGTATGTCTTTAATGTTATAGCGCATAATTACAATGATAGTTTTGGATAAATAAAGGAGAGCTTTAAGCATAACCCCTGCGATTATTTTTAGCTATATTTAGCGCATTATAATTGCCCGCTTATGCAATAGGATAAACATGACCTCTTTACAGCACATAATTAATCGCCGCGATTGGGAAAACCCAATTTCAGTACAAGTTAATCAAGTAAAAGCGCACAGCCCACTCAATGGATTTAAAAGCGTTGACCATGCCCGTACTAACACACAATCGCAAAAAAAAAGTTTAAACGGTCAGTGGGATTTTAAATTATTTGATAAACCCGAAGCGGTTGATGAATCGTTGCTAAGTGAAACACTAAACAGCGACTGGCAAAGCATTACAGTGCCTTCTAACTGGCAATTACACGGCTTTGATAAACCTATTTATTGTAATGTTAAATACCCATTTGCAGTTAACCCGCCTTTTGTACCAAGCGATAACCCTACAGGCTGTTACCGCACTGAGTTTACTATTACAGCGGATCAATTAGCGCAGCGTAACCATATTATTTTTGAAGGCGTAAACTCGGCTTTTCACCTTTGGTGTAACGGTCAATGGGTGGGCTACTCGCAAGATAGCCGCTTGCCAAGCGAATTTGATTTAAGCGAACTGTTAGTTGCAGGCACCAATCGTATTGCGGTTATGGTGATTCGTTGGAGCGATGGCAGTTATTTAGAAGATCAGGACATGTGGTGGCTAAGCGGTATATTCCGCGATGTTAACTTACTTACAAAACCACAAAACCAAATACGTGATGTGTTTATAACCCCCGATTTAGACGCTTGCTATCGCGATGCAACGCTACATGTAAAAACGGCGATTAATGCGCCAAATAACTACCAAATAGCAGTGCAAGTTTTTGATAATGAGCAAGCACTGTGTGAGCCGCAAATACAAAGCACTAATAATAAACGTGTTGATGAAAAAGGCGGCTGGAGCGATGTTGTATTTCAAACAATTGATATACAAAGCCCTAAAAAATGGAGCGCCGAAGCCCCTTATTTATACCGCTGTGTTTTAAGCCTGCTTGATGATCAAGGCAACACAGTAGATGTTGAAGCTTACAACATTGGCTTTAGAAAAGTAGAAATGCTTAACGGGCAACTGTGTGTAAATGGCAAACCGTTACTTATACGCGGTGTTAACCGCCACGAACACCACCCAGAAAACGGTCACACAGTAAGCACCGCCGATATGATTGAAGATATTAAGCTGATGAAGCAAAATAACTTTAATGCCGTGCGTACTGCTCACTACCCTAACCACCCTCGTTTTTATGAGCTATGTGACGAGCTCGGTTTATACGTAGTGGACGAAGCCAATATAGAAACCCATGGCATGTTTCCTATGGGCAGGCTTGCAAGCGATCCGCTGTGGGCTGGCGCATTTATGTCGCGTTATACACAAATGGTTGAGCGCGATAAAAACCACGCCTCAATTATTATTTGGTCACTAGGAAACGAATGCGGACACGGCGCAAATCATGATGCCATGTACGGCTGGTCAAAAAGCTTTGACCCTTCTCGCCCAGTGCAATACGAAGGCGGCGGCGCAAACACAACGGCTACCGACATTATTTGCCCAATGTACGCCCGTGTAGATACCGATATTAAAGACGATGCGGTACCTAAATACTCTATTAAAAAGTGGCTAAGCCTACCAGGTGAGACTCGCCCGCTTATTTTATGTGAATACGCCCATGCAATGGGTAACAGCCTAGGTAACTTTGACGATTACTGGCAAGCATTTAGAGAATACCCACGCCTACAAGGCGGCTTTATTTGGGATTGGGTAGACCAAGGTTTATCTAAAACAGACGAAAACGGCAAGCATTATTGGGCTTACGGCGGCGACTTTGGTGATGAACTAAATGACCGCCAATTTTGTATAAACGGGTTATTATTTCCAGATCGCACGCCGCACCCTAGCCTATTTGAAGCAAAATACAGCCAGCAGCATTTACAATTTACGCTGCGCGAGCAAACTAAAAATCAATACACCATTGATGTATTTAGCGATTACGTATTTAGACACACCGATAACGAAAAGCTCGTTTGGCAATTAATGCAAAATGGCATCTGTGTTGAACAAGGCGAGCAAATTATTAATATTGCTCCGCAAAGTACACACACGTTAACGATTAAAACTAAAACAGCGTTTGAGCAAGGTGCGCAATATCACCTTAATTTAGATGTAGCACTTATTAACGATTGTAGCTTTGCAAGTGCAGAACATATATTAAACACCGAGCAGTTTAAGCTTATAAATAGTAATAATTTAAACAGTAAATCATTTGCATCAACTACAGATCAAAGCGCTATAAGTGTTAGAGAAACCGACTCTCAACTATGTATTGAAAACGATAAATTTAAACTTGTTTTTAGCAAGCAATCAGGGCTTATAGAGCAGTGGTTACAAAACGATATCCAAGTTATTAGTAGCCCACTGGTTGATAACTTTTATCGTGCCCCACTTGATAACGACATTGGTGTAAGCGAAGTAGACAACCTAGACCCTAATGCATGGGAGGCTCGTTGGTTACGTGCAGGTATAGGGCAATGGCAGCGCACATGTAGCTCAATTCACGCCGTGAAATCAAGTGTTGATGTACGTATTACTTGTGTATTTAATTACGAGTTTAATGGCGTGCTACAGGCTCAAACACAGTGGCTATATACACTAAATAATACCGGTAAGATTAGCTTAAATATTGACGTACACTTAAACGATACACTTCCGCCAATGCCGCGCATAGGGCTAAGTACAACGCTTAACAAACAAAGCGATACAAAAGTAAACTGGCTAGGTTTAGGGCCTTTTGAAAACTACCCAGATCGCAAAGCCGCAGCTCGTTTAGGTTATTACAGCTTGAGCTTAAATGAGCTACATACACCGTATATATTCCCAACTGATAATGGCCTGCGTAGCGATTGCCAATTGCTGAGTATTAATAACTTAACCGTGACTGGCGCGTTTTTGTTTGCAGCCAGCGAGTATTCGCAAAGTACGCTAACGCAAGCAAAACATACTAACGAACTAATTGCTGATGATTGCGTACATGTACACATTGATCATCAACATATGGGTGTAGGTGGCGATGATTCATGGAGCCCAAGTACTCATAAAGAGTATTTACTTGAGCAAAAGCAGTACAGTTATTCTTTAACTTTTTCAGCTAAATAATTTAAACAAAAATAGCGGCCAAATTGGCCGCTATTTTTTAATTTAAAAACTCTATTTATTAGCTAGTTTTTTAACTAATACGTTATCAAGCGAAAAACTTCCCGCTCCCTGAATTGCTAAAACCACAGTTACAACAAGTAACGTTAATGCATATTCATAACCATTGTTTGCCATAAATAAGCCATTACTAATATGTACGCTAAAAATAGCAATCAGCATAGTAAAGCCAGAAACTACAGCAGCAGGGCGCGTTAACAAACCAATTGCTAATGCAATGCCACCAAAAAACTCAGCGCTACCTGCCATCATTGCTAACCAATAGCCAGGCTCTAAACCAATACTCGCCATCCACTGCCCAGTGCCTTCAAGCCCGTAACCGCCAAACCAAGCAAATAGCTTTTGTGCACCATGCGCCGCTAAAATAAGGCCAACTGGCACTCGTAAAATTAATGCTGCTACGCCTGCTTTTGAGCTAAGTAATGTGTTTAGTAATTTCATGAGTTTTAGTCCTGCTTTAATTTATTTAATCGTTAGGTTTTTCCTAACCGTTGAACACAGTTTACTATCATCATTAAAAAACATTAACATGGAATTTATTGGTTAATTAGCAACGCAGTATTTATAATAATCCATAAAAAAAACCGCCAACCTAAAGGTGACGGTTTTTTATTAACGTATTACTTAGTATATTTAAGTAAGCGCTTAGCTTTGAAAATTAAGCGACTGCTTGCTCTAAAATTTCGCGGCTTTCTTTAAGCGTAATAGCTTGGTTTTCACCAAGTGCTAACATGCCGTGCGCTTCAAGTTTGCCAATAATATTGTCAATAGCTGCAGCTTTATCATCGCCATGCTCAGTAAGCTGGGTCGCTACGTCAAGGCTGTGGTAAAACGCTTCAATCGCTAGAATTGTTTTCTCAGCCAGGTCGTCAGATTGCTCAAGACCAAACACATTTTTACCCATTTGCTCAAGCTTTGCTTTTTTAACTGCAAATTGGTTGCGCAGTAAAGAAGGCTGAACAATAGCAAGTGAACGTGCATGATCAACGCCGTAAGCGGCTGTAAGCTCGTGACCAATCATGTGCGTAGCCCAATCTTGCGATACACCAGAACCAATTAAACCATTAAGTGCTTGGTTAGCAGACCACATAAGGTTTGCGCGCCATGCGTCGTCTTGGTTTTCAAAGTTATCGCCCAGTGTTTTAAGCGCTTTTAATAGTGCTTCTGCGTAGCCATCTTGTACAAGTGCGCCTGCTGGGAATGTTAAGTATTGCTCACAGGTATGAACCCATGCGTCTACTAAACCATTTACAAGTTGGCGCTGTGGTAATGTTTTCATTACATCAGGGTCCATAATTGCAAACTTAGGTTGTACCGCAGGAGACATAAACGGAAGTTTTTGTTTAGTCGCAGCTTTGCTCACAACAGAACCTTGGTTAGACTCAGAACCTGTAGCAGGAAGAGTAAGTACTGCCCCAATAGGTAATGCGCTAGTTACTTTATGTTTACCAGTAGGAATATCCCAACCTTCGCCATCATAAACTGCAGATGCTGCGATGTATTTAACGCCGTCGATTACTGAACCGCCGCCGACGCCTAATACAAAGTCGATACCTTGTTCTTTACAAATTTTTACTGCCTGGTCTAATACTTCAATTGTTGGGTTAGCACCAACGCCCGAAAACTCTACCCAATCAAAGCCTTCAAGTGCTGCAGCAACTTGGTCGTACACGCCGTTCTTTTTAATTGAACCGCCGCCGTATACTACAAGTACTTTTTGATCCTTTGCGATCAAATCAGTTAGTGAGGCAATTTGTTCTTGGCCGAACTGGATAAGTGTTGGATTTACGTAGCTAAATTTCATTATTTTGCTCCTAGGTGACGGTTAATTGCTGAGTACTTTACTTAGTTACCTAATAAAGTATCGATGTGTGCATATTAATGGTAAAACAAACATAAAAAAAGCCCAATAACTCGCAAAAGCTTGCCTAAAACTATCAACGTTGTTATTTTACGTAAAATACACTCAATTAAAGATGCCTTTTATGCCCACCATAGCCAATATGTTGCAACAATACGCCGAGCATAATCAATTACTCAGCTTTGAAGGCACCATGGAAACTATTATTCCAGGCGTGTATTTTCATCGAGCAACTAAAAGCTCGCCGCGTCAGCCGCTTATATATAACTCAGGTATTATTATTGTTGGACAAGGTCATAAAATAATTCACTTTCCTGAACATCAAATAAGATACGGCGCAGGCGACTACTTAGTCCTTGGCGTACCGGTGCCATTAGAATGTGAAGCATTTACCGATAACGATTTACCCGTTATGGGCATTGCCATAGATATAAACCCTGCAATGCTACACAAACTCGTTAATCAAATAATGCAGCATAAGCCTCTTTCAGCGTCATCGTCGTCAGCACAAATTGGCGCAGTGCAGTCGGCAACTCTAGGTACAGCAATGGAGCTCATTACTCATCGGTTATTGACTGTTTTAAATAACCCACTTGAGGCAGAGATATTTGGCGAAGATATAGTAAAAGAATTGGTATATCGCGTACTCTGCGGCCCTCAAGGCAACACTTTAATAGGCCTTGCGATGCATGATGGGCATTATGCTCGCATAGCACGTACGCTCTCCACTATGCACAGTAGTTATGCAAACCAAATAACTGTTGAAGGTTTGGCGGAAGATGTAAACATGAGTGTATCGTCGTTTCATCGCGCCTTTAAGCAAATTACCTTTGAATCCCCTCTACAGTACTTAAAAAAAGTACGCTTGGCTAAAGCAAAAGAACTCATTACTGCCAGCGGCAGTAAAGCCAATGAAGCCGCGTTAAGAGTAGGTTATACCAGTCCATCGCAGTTTAGCCGTGAGTTTAAACGCCTCTTTAATAAAACACCTAGCGAAGTATTAACTCAGCTACATAGCTAGCCCACAAAAAAGCCACTATAAAAAGTGGCTTTAAATAGCACGAGTGAAAAACTATACTTTTTTAAATAAAACCTCTGGGTTAACCATGGTTTTCATTTCAAGTACATTGCCATTTGGATCTTCAATAAAAAATGTTTCTTGCTCAAACTCATCACCAATAAAGCGACGGTAAGGTTTATCAAGATACTCTATACCCGCACTTTGTATTCGTACTTTTAACGCGTTAAAGTCGGTTTCTGATAAATGAATACCAAAATGCGGTACAGCTACAGCGCCCATATCTACGTCGTGGCGCACTGTAGGAAGACGCTCAACACTTTGATGCAATGTTAACTCGTTACCCCAAAAGTCGATATCAACCCAGCGACCCTCTTCACTATTACCGGTTTTACAACCAAGTACGTCACAATAAAATGCTTTAGTGACTTTTAAATCACCAGCTGGAATAGCTAAATGCAAACAGTTAGACATAAATTACCCTTGGTTAACTCTTTTAATATACTAAATTACCCGCATTATACATAAATCTTAATTTATAGAACATTAACAGCCATATAATTAAGCATATTTAATACTTTCAAAATGATTAATAAACAACCTTATTAAAGTTAGTGAATACTTATGCAATTATATTTGCAGGCAGTGCTTTAAAACCAAAAAGGGTTACTTTAAAATGCGTGGACTATGATTAAATTCTTATCTTTAAAATTTCATCACTTTTTTTATAGGTTTTATATCCTGCTTTGTGATGCATACAACATTTAATGTTCCATTAGTGATTTCGGCCGCATTAACTGGGCTCATTGGCTCGTTTATACCGTTTCCTAAAAATGTTAAAAATCACCCTTATGCTGCTATTTATGCCGGTAGTTTTGCTGGCATGTGCTCGACTAATTTAATTACTAGTTATTGGGAGATTGTAATTATCTCGCTTATAGGTGCTAGTTTGTATGTGCTTACTATGAACTTATTTACTGGTTTTGGCGGCAAGTTAGGTGGTGTTGCTTTTGCAAGTGTTGCAATATTTGTATTAGCTAAAGGGATTGTATTATGAGCCTTGAATATCCGTTAATTGCGCTGCTAGGGGCATTTTTAACGTTTTTTTTAGCAAAACATAATCGCTTTGATGCCATAAGAGCATCAGCTGCGCTTTCCATTGTTGCCTATCTACTTCTTAGCGTGCTTAACTTAAACCCTGAGCTTTACAGCATTGTGTTTTTTGGCGGCACATTTATAGGCATGAGCGCCCCACATCGCTTTGGTATATATACTGTAACTAACTCAGCCATTATTTTTTCAATACTCTTTGAGTATTTAGTTCCAAGGCTCGATGGCTATGGCGGCGCACTTGGCATTAGCGCGTTTTTGTCTGTATGTATTTGCCATACTTTTATTCTACTAGGCGCACCAAGAAGTAAAAAATAGTTAGGATTTACGAGAGCATGTGGGGTAACCAAATAAAACGTTTAGCTTTGCTTTAATGCCTTTTACTCTATAAATGCTTTTTATCAAATAGTCCCATTGGTGAAATGTTATTTTAAATGGGTTGTTAGTCTTTAACTGTCCTACGATGCCATATTTACAGGTTTTATTTGGGTCTTCCTCAATAAAGGTGCCGAATAATTTATCCCAAATAATTAATACACCCGCAAAATTTTTATCCAGGTAGCCTGCATTAATTGCATGATGCACTCTGTGATGAGAAGGTGTATTAAACACCTTTTCAAACCAACCAAGCTTATTCACTATTTGTGTATGCACAAAAAACTGATACGCCAAGTTGAGCGCCACAACAGTTAGGACTGTCATTGGGTCAAACCCGATCAACATCATAGGTAACCAAAATATCCACATGCCCACCAAGGGATACATTAAGCTTTGCCTAAACGCGGTAGTAAAATTCATTTTAGTGGAACTATGGTGTACGACATGCGCCGCCCATAACCAATGAATATGATGTGATGCTTTATGAAACCAATAGTACAAAAAGTCTTGCAATAAAAAAGCACATAAAATAGAAAATACAGAAAGCTCTATATCAAACAAGCGGTATCCGTAAAGCCAATAAAAAAACGGCATGAGTATAATTAATGAAAGCGCATCTGCTCCTTGATGTATTAAAGCCAAAACCGTATTAGCTAGGCTGTCTTTTATACTGTAATAACGCCTAAACGCTATAAATTCAAATACTACAAAGGTTAAAAATACAGGGCTTAAGGCAAGTAAAATAATTTCAACACTCATGTTGTGCACTCCTTAAAATAGCGCTCTAATTTTGTAAGTGCGTTTTTAATATCTTTTTTAATGAAAAATTTAAGTATAAAACTGGGCATCCACCAAGGTGAAATACACTGTATAGAATAAGTAAGCTCAGTAGAGATAAATGCCTGCTTTTCGATAACAGTTAAATAAATATCACCTTGATGAGCAGCCACAGGCTGATTGCCCACAATTTGATAGCAAATGTGATTACCGCTAGCACTTATAACTTGCTCAGTAAAAGTATACCCTGATGTTCTAACTTGCCTCACGGCTCCTTTTCCGCCGTTTATCTGCCCGCAATTTTGCGGTTTCAATAATAAAAATTGAGCGTTAAAAAACCTATTTAAACGTTCATGATCAAGCAACACATTAATTATTTCAGTGGGAGGAGCTGCAAGGTTTTGTTTTAAATTTATTAATATCACTGCTATAACCTTAAAAATTATTCACCTAGGGCCCGTTTATCTTTCTAAGTTAAATTTGCAGCCGTATGCTTGGTTTTTAGGCAAGGCTGCGCCCATGTTGTGTGGTTATTTCCCATAAATAGACGATAACGCAGTATAAATACCAAACATGATCTCCCCTTGAGTTAGTCCTAGGGGCGGTAGCAGGATACAGAACTTTGCTCAGCTTTTAGGATGTAAGCCAGATCGGTAACACATGAGTAGGTACTTAGCCTTCTAGGTTACAAACCTCGCGCTGCGATTAAATTGCCCCTAAATAGAACAAACTTTAATCCCCAAAGGTCAATAGGTCCTAGCATAATAAAATTTTACATGGCAGACTTGCTCATACACGACCATTTTTTAGCTTTAGACGACAAATGTACTCACTTGCTGATCATTACTTTTCAAGTACTCTTGATTACTTACAAAGCCAAGGTATAGCCAATGAAGTGGCTTTGAAGGCCATCAAATTTACTGAGTACAGTGATAATAAAGCACGACAATTCGCACCTCGTATTACCTTAACTAGTTACAACGCATTACTTGAATATTCACAAAAAACACTTAACGATCCCCTGTTCGGCTTTAAGCTTGGGCAGCATATTCGCACAGCAAATTTTGGAATTTTAGGTTACTTAATAGAATCAAGCGATAGTTTAGCCAGTGCTATACAGGTACTTTTAAATTATGACAGCTTGGTCGCTGACATAGGTAAATCACAATTTGAGCAGCTCGGCGATATTGCAATTATTCGCTGGCTACCGCATCCAAGTTGTAACGAACAGGTTATTTTGCGTAATATGACTGCTTGGGTATGTGTAATACGTCAATTACTTAACTCCAAACTATCTCCTAGTTCAATATGTTTTACGCATCACTACTCAAAAGAACATTTAAATACATTGGCTACGTGGTTTAATTGCCCTGTAAGCATAAACGCTAAGTACAATGAAATTTCATTCCCGAGTAGTTATTTAACCCTGCCATTTAAAACCGATAACGCAGCAGTTCACTTAGCACTTAGGCAAATATCAGAGCAGCAGCTTTCTAACTTTAAAAGCCAGCAACATGTAAGCGAAAAAATTAACCATATGCTTATGGTAAAAACCGACTTGCAAGAGTGCGACTTAATACGTACTGCAAATGCGCTAAATATCACGCCAAGGACCCTTCAACGGCATTTAAAGCTAGAGCAAACATCCTTTGCAATATTACTCGAACAAGAGCGTAAAAGACGTATTCCCTTATTAATAGGAACACAATCCTTAGCCAATTTAGCTTTATCACTCGGCTTTAAAGATCAGAGTTCGTTTAATCGGGCATTTAAACGCTGGTACTCATATAGCCCTATTAAGTATTTTAAAATGCAAATAGGTAAATAAACCTACAATATAAAATTTACTTATTTCATACATTTGAGTATATATTTCAGACAAGAGTCTTTAAACTCAAGACATTGTAGTTAAAAAGATTATTGCTATGTATTTGCGTATTGTAGTTAATGCCTTTGTATTTATGTTTTGTAGTACGGTAAACGCAACTAGTCCACTTACCTTTATTGCCGAAGATTTACACCCTTATCATTTTCAAAACGAAAACGGTGAAGCAGACGGAGCCTCGGTAGATATAGCTAAAGCAGTATTAAGAGAAGCTAAGCTAAACGCGAAGTTTGAAATAATGCCTATGGCGCGTGCTTCCCATGAATTAAAAACCAACCCTAATACTATTATGCTCTCTTTTTTAAAAACCCCTGTTAGGCAAAATCAATTTAAATGGTTAGGTGCGATATACTTTACAGATGCGTACTTAGTTAGTTTAAAAGATCATAAAGATAATATTAGCCATTTAAATCACGCCAAATTTTACAAAGTAGCAACCATTCGCGGTTATACGAGCGCCAAATATTTAAAAGATATGGGTTTCGAAGAAGACAAAAATTTAATCTTAGTTAGTTATTATCAGCAGCTATGGCAAATGCTCTACAAAAAACGTATCGATTTTGTTGTAGTGAATACACTTACTTTAAATAATGAACTAAAAATGTCCGGGCTTGATCCTAGCTTAATAGCTAAACGAGTTCATTTAACTGATTTTCCTTCAACCCTCTATCTTGCTACTAATAACCAGTTTGATGAACAAACAGCCATCGCAATATCAAAAGGGCTAAAAACGCTAAAGGTAAATGGCAAGTACCAAGCTATTTTAAAAAAATGGCAACTCCCCCTCCCACCTACCATAAATTAAATGTAATAAAGCTGCCCTATACTCCTCACAAAGCTTGCTAACACTCACTTTGCCATGGCTATTATTAAGACTAAAAAAGGTATTAAACTCAGCTACCAAGATGAAGGCGATAAAACAGCACCAGCTATTATTTTAATTATGGGGCTTGGGGCGCAAATGATAGTTTGGCCAGACTCGCTCTATTATGGTTTAGTAAAAAAAGGCTTTAGAGCGATTAGATTTGATAACCGTGATGTCGGGTTATCTAGCCATTTAGATGATTACAAAAATCCTAGTTTATTTAAAACATGGTTAAGTAAGTACTTACCTATACGCTCGAATATTCCTTACCTACTTGATGATATGGCTGATGATGTACTCGCCTTAATGGCTGCACTTAAAATAAAAAAAACGCATTTAGTTGGCGCATCAATGGGTGGGATGATTGCCCAAATTATTGCAGCAAAACATAAAAAGAAAGTACTTAGCTTAACCACAATAATGTCGAGTAGCTCTACTTTTAAGCCAACAATAAAAAGTTTAAAGGTATTTTTAAAAGTATCTAAACTGCAACCAAAAACACTAACGCGCAGTGCCGCTATAAACTACAACATTCACTTAAACCAACTTATTGGTAGCCCAGCTTACCCACAAAGTGAAGAGTTATTAAAAGAGCATGCAATTAAAATAATTGACCGCTCATATAATCAAAATGGCTATAAACGCCAACTAATAGCCATAGCAGCCAGTAAAAACAGAGCCCAGTTAATAAAAAAAATAAAAGCGCCTACGTTAATTATTCATGGTAGTGCCGATATAGTTTTTCCATCTATTGAAGGTGAAAAAACGGCTAAACTCATTAAAAAATCGAAGTTAAAAATTATAGATGGTATGGGTCATAACTTTGTACCAGAGCTTACGCCTAAAATGACAAAGTGGATTGCTAAGCATATAAAAAAGTCTCAACGAAAGTATTTAGAAAAATTACGCAATAAAAAACACCAACTGGTTAACCAAAATAAACTTTAAAATAAGGTTTAATTATAAAAAACACAAAATTGGTAAGTTTTAATTTTTAAATTGGTATGTTAGATTGAAGTTGAGCGATGTCTTTACCGCACAATTTTTACTTCATCACACAGAGACAATAATGATAAAAAATACATCCACATTTAAACTTACGGCTTTAGCCGTTATCACACCTCTACTTTTTACGGCTTGTTCAAGTACCCAAAGCACTAATCAGCAAAGCGATGCGCCGGTACCTGCAACAAAGTTTGATTTATCACACTGGAAAATAAATGTACCAGTTGATTTAAACAACGACGGTAAAATTGATGAAATAGATGTAGAAGAAATTCAGACTTACGCACACCCTGATTTTTTCTATCTTGATGATAAAGGCTACATGGTATTTACCTCGCCTAATAAAGCGCTTACAAGTGCTAACTCTACTAATACTCGTAGTGAACTTAGACAAATGATCCGTGGATCAAATACTAAAATTAAAACTAAACACTCTAAAAACAACTTTGCTTTAGCTGTACATCCGTTATCTGACCGATTTGGTTCTGTTGGTGGAAAAATGGAAGCAACGTTAAAGGTAGATCACGTTGCGCTACGTGCAACTGATCCTGATAAAAAAGCAGCTTACTCTGTTGTTGTAGGGCAAATTCACGCAGGTAAAGATCAAGCGCTTATTGATACCAAGCTTGGTTATGGCTGGGGCAATGAGCCACTTAAAATATATTACAAAAAATGGCCAGGGCACAAAACAGGCTCAGTTTTTTGGAACTACGAACGTAACTTAGCTAAAACCAATCCTGACCGTACAGACATTACTTACCCAGTTTGGGGGAATACATGGGAAAACCCTAACGAGCCTGGCAGTGCCGGTATTGCACTAGGTGAAGAATTTAGCTACACGGTAAATGTGTATAAAAATGTTATGCACCTTACATTTAGCGCACAAGGCAAAGAAGACGTTAACTACTCTATTAACTTAGGTAATAACGTAGATGCTTATGGCAAAGTGGACGAAAAAGATCATCCACATGGTTACGCTGCAGATTGGCATTACTTTAAAGCCGGCGCTTATAACCAATGTAGTACTAAAAGCGCGAAAGGTATTTGGTACCCAGGTTGTTTAGGTACTGGCGATTGGACTACAGATAAACAAAATGGCGATTACGCTCAAGTAAGCTTTAGTAAACTAGCGTTAAGCCCAGCGACACCGCCAACAAAATAACTAGGCTATTACAGCCTCAGATAAGTAATTTTTTAGTGATGTAAACAGTGGCGTTGGTAGATTATTAATATCGCACCAGCGCCACTTTAAACATTTATTAGGCTCTTTAAGCTCAGGCTCTCCGCCTTCAAAGTCAGCTTTTACATACAGCGTAATATAGTGCTTGTTCTCTGCTGTAAAAATATCATTGGTAAAATCAAGCTTAGTAATTTTACTTACCTTTAAACCTGTTTCTTCAAACACTTCTCGTATTGCACATTGCTCAACACTTTCACCAAACTCTAAATGCCCACCAGGTGTTGCCCATGTATTAGCACCATGCGCGCCAATGCGCTCACCTAGTAAAATTGTGTTTTGATGCTTTATGATAACCGCAACCCCTACTCTTACTACGTTACTCATATCGTGTTTTCTCTTATTTTTACTGCCTGCCATGCTGAACCACACGCTTTGTATTGTCAATTTTGTATTTTTAAAACCAGTGTGTTGATTAACTTTTAACCGACCAAGGTCGAATAGCTTGCTTGCTAAAAAAAGCCTACATTTTGTAAGGTCTCTCACACACAAATTTAGCTTTAGGAGCCTTACATGTCAGGCGAATATAAACAGCAATATAATGGCTTTAAACAAAACCCAGCCCAATTTTGGCTCGAACAAAGTAAAAATATTCCATGGTATAAAACCCCCACAACAGCATACACACAAGACGACGACGGGCTTTATCATTGGTTTAGCGACGGGCAATTAAACACCAGTTTTTTAGCGCTAGACCAACATGTTATTGCCGGATTTGGCGAGCAAACTGCACTTATTTACGACTCTCCAGTCACTAACACAAAGCAAACTTATAACTACTCACAACTACAACAAGAAGTTGCTAAATTTGCAGGCGTAATGCAATCGTTAGGTGTTACAAAAGGCGATCGCGTTGTTATTTATATGCCCATGATCCCACAAGCTGTTATTGGTATGTTGGCGTGCGCTCGCCTTGGTGCTATTCATTCTGTGGTATTTGGTGGGTTTGCTGCACATGAATTAGCTGTACGCATTGACGATGCCAAGCCCAAACTTATACTTAGCGCCTCATGCGGTGTTGAAATAAACAGCATTATTGAATACAAACCACTTATTGATAACGCAATAGACTTAGCTAAGCACAAAGTAGAACACTGCGTTATTTATCAGCGCCCACAAGTAACCGCCACTCTTAAGCCTGAACGAGACATAGATTGGACTCAGGCAATGCAAACTGCTGCAAGCGCAGATCCGGTGCCTGTAAATGGAGATGATCCACTTTATATTTTATATACCTCAGGCACGACAGGCACACCCAAAGGCGTAGTGCGCGAAAATGGCGGTCACGCAGTGGCAATGCAATACAGCATGGCAACCGTTTATGGTATGAAGCCCGGCGACGTATTTTGGGCAGCGTCTGACATTGGCTGGGTAGTTGGGCACTCTTATATAGTTTACGCGCCGCTAATGTATCGCTGCGCAACTGTATTATATGAAGGTAAACCCGTTAAAACACCCGACGCCAGTGCATTTTGGCGCGTGGTTGAAGAATATAAAGTAAATGCATTATTTAGTGCCCCCACCGCATTTAGAGCAATTAAAAAAGAAGACCCAAATGCCAATGGTTTTAATCAATACGATACCTCTAGCTTAAAACGTTTGTTTTTAGCCGGCGAGCGATTAGATCCTCCCACTTACGAATGGCTTAAAGAAAAAACCAAACTGCCAGTGCTTGATCATTGGTGGCAAACAGAAACCGGCTGGGCTATTGCTTGTAACCCTGTAGGGCTTGAGTACTTAGCAACAAAACCTGGCAGCTCTACCGTGCCTACTCCTGGTTTTGACGTGCGAATATTGGATATGGATGGCAATGAATGCGCAGCTAACGAGCAAGGCGCCGTGGTAATTAAACTGCCACTTCCACCGGGTTGCCTACCAACTATTTGGCAAGATACCCCGCGCTTTAAAGCAAGCTACCTAAATGAATACGAGGGTTATTATTTATCTGGCGATGGTGGTTATATTGATGAAGACGGCTACCTATTTATTATGGGCAGAACCGACGACGTTATAAATGTAGCAGGACATAGGCTTTCTACCGGCGAAATGGAAGAGATAGTAGCCGCGCACCCTGCTGTTGCCGAATGCGCTGTTTTTGGTGTGAACGATCCTCTAAAAGGGCAACTCCCTATGGGAATGATCGTGCTTAAAAATGATTTTATGGGCTCAAGTACCGACGTGGAAGAAGCGCTTGTTTTAAGTGTTCGTAATCAGATTGGCGCTATTGCGTGCCTTAAAAATATAGTTAGCGTAGATAGGTTACCTAAAACTCGCTCGGGTAAAATACTGCGTAAAAATTTGCGCCAACTAGTCGATGGCGAAGAGCTACAAATACCTTCAACCATAGACGATGCCAATATCTTTGAAGAAATAAACCAACAACTAACACAAAGATAAACCCAACCAACCTATCTAAAGCCATTTTTATAATGGCTTTTTATTTCATCCTTATATTTGATCCTTTTACTTAAGTTTAGGCTTAGGTTTAAGTTTTAATTTAACTAACAACTGAAATTTTTTACGGCCTTGCACTCTCTTCTTTTAAACGTGTTATTAATTAATTTAAAAAAGAATGGTGTATGCCCCGCTTGCTACAAAAACTATTAACTACAGCCCTATTATTTATGGGCTTTGCCACACAAGCCTATGAAATAGAAGACCTAGGCAATGGCTTACACCGCTTTATAGACGACAGACACCGCTCAGTATTTTTAATCACTTCTGAGGGCGCGATTGTTACCGACCCACTTAATAAAAAAGCCGCCACCTGGTTAAGCGAGCAAATTAAAACTCGCTATAACGTGCCTGTAAAATATGTAATTTATAGCCATAATCACAGCGATCATATTTACGGCGCCGAGGTATTTAAAAGCCCGCACACCACGTTTATAGCGCATAAACTCGCTGCGCAAGATATTAAAAACACACAAATAAAAACGGTAATGCCCAGTCTTACTTTTGATAACGAGCTACTACTTACCCTTGGTGAGTCAACAGTAAGGCTTAACTATCATGGTCCAAACGATGGTCGTGGTTCGGTTAGTATATTATTCGAAAAGCAAAAAACGTTATTTGTGGTTGATTGGATTGTTATTGGCAGAATGCCATGGCAAAAACTGTGGAGTTACGATATTCAAGGCATGATTAACTCAACCCAAGCGGTACTCAAATACGACTTTAATACTTTTGTAGGCGGACATGCCGATATTGGCAGCAAGGCAGATGTAGCGCGTTACTTAAGTTATTTAGAGCTTTTATATAGGCAAGTAACAGCAGGCGTTTTAGCCGGTAATACGCTTGACGAAATTAAACAAAATGTAAAATTAGACCAATTTAGTGACTTTAAACAGTTTGATGCATGGTTACCGCTTAACATAGAAGGCGTGTACGAGCGTTTAATGGAAGAGTCAGGCATGGGCTGGCGCAGCGATCTATAAGCTTTAGTCTAATAATCATTGGTATTGCCGTATTTAACGCAATACCAATGTATTCATTAATTAAGGTTATTACTGATCAAACCTTTTTAATCTATCCCAATTACTTTAAGTAGTAACCTACATATAAACCGAGTAAGTAGTACTCCAAAAGCTCGCTAACGTTGCCAACATTTACTGCGTCTAGCTCATTTACACAAAACCACGCTTTGGAAATAACCATACTTTATAGGCTGGGTATATTTAGGTATTTTAAAAACTTCTTAGGTTTACCAAGCATTCATAGGGATTTTTAAAGGTACTTGGCTACCATCTTCATTCTCTAAAAGTAATTGTAAAATCTCTCCAGACTCCTTGCGCATTAATTCTTTTGCTTCACTGGCAGGGCAGCCTGGAATTTTACAATTTTCTATAGAAATTATTTTTTGCCCAGCAACAATCCCTGCTTTTTCAGCGGGTGAATTAGGTTCTACTTTTTGAATAATAAATGACGTTACCGTCGGGCTAAAAAAACCATCAGTTCCAACGTTCCCTAAAACTCCAAGTTTAACCTTCTCTGCAGCCCTAAACCGTAGCCAACATTAGCGGGCTTATTTGTGTTATTAGTCGCGTGCCGTATTAGTTTGTACGCTGTATTTACTATAGAGATCTCGCTGCGCAATATACCATTACCTTGATAGCCTGACTGGCTGCTTCATGCAGCAAGCGTACAACTAAGCGCAAGTAACAAACTGGTTGAGTGCTTTTTAAAATAAACCATTAATTATACTTAATTCATACCATTACGAGCAGTTTATTAGGGCGAGAGTTAAAGATGGGTTAAATGGGCACACTTTATGAGAGTAAATACAAAAATTATTGTTACGCCATATTTAGCTATTTCTAGATTTTCCCTAAATACCATCTCAACAGGTGTTTTTAAGATTGTAACTACGTTACTGCGTTTTCATGACTCCTTACTACATCACTTCTACTTTATACCTCCCATATTTATGTTTGAGTACGTCCTCAGCCTCAGAAAAACATACAACACAGGTATTTTCTACTCTTAAGCGTAGCTTCTCTGCCCCCTTTGTGAGCACCTCTTTTTAATTTCAAAAAATATAAACTATAGCCATTATTTATCGTCGGATATAAAAACGCCCATGTTAGTTAAACTATGGGCATTGCTTGAAATACATTTTAAGCGTGGGGTTACAAACCAAACACAACCTTTTCACTTTTCAGCATTCGGCCGCTTAAAAAGCTAAACACGCTAAATAATATTAATGTAATCAAGGTAGAAAGTACTAATTGTGGTACTGGCAATGGGTTACCTTTGATAAACTCAATAAGTGCATATTGCTGAGCCGCAATAGGAACCCACTGTATAATATCGGTGGCAATGTCATAGGTAGTTATCATACTTAGCGACATAGGAATAAATAACACCATAGTTACATATGACTGTGCCTCTTTGAACGACTTTGCCATAAACGAAACAAATACCTGCAAGCTTGCCGACATTAATGCAATAGGTAAGCATACTGCAAAACAAAACAGCATAAATGCTGGGGTAATAGTGATACTAAAGCCGAGCTGTTGCCAAGGTACTAAGCCGTATGTAATTTTAGATACAATTAAAATGATTACGAGTCCTAGCATCGAAAAGCTGGCAATAGCAGCCGATTTAGCAAGTACAATTTGTAAGCTACTCAACGGATGGCTTAATAATAACGACAGCGAATTACGTTCGCGTTCACCGGCGCTAGTATCTATAGCTAGGTTCATCGCAGCGTAAAATACCGTTAAAATTATAGACAACGTAGCAATGCCTAAAAACATACCGCCTTTAGAGTCTGGAGTCGCCTCATCATGCGTCTCTACCGCTAAGGTACGCATAATGCTTGGATCAATGCCACGCGATATTAAACGTAAACTAGCCACTTCAGCGTTATAACTTGCCAGAGCTTTTTCAATACGATTTATATGCTTACCAAGTTTATCATTTGATTTATCAGCAATTAATGTAACTGTTGCAGGGCGACCTTCACGCATATTTTTTTGATAGTCATCACTAATATTTAATGTAATAGACTTGAGTAGTTCGTCATTTTTATCGTTTGTACTCTGTATTTCATTGGCCTTTAAATGCGCAACTAAACTAGGGGCTTGCTCCGCATTTACTATGGTGATTTTGAGCCCTTCGGGCGATGTAAGCTGTTGCAGTAATACACTTAATAGTAAACACATTGCAATGGGAGTACCTATTGCGTAATACAAGCCCGCCATCACTGAACGTTTGTCTCGACTGGCATCAATGATTTCTTTTTTATAGAGTACTTTTAATAAGTTAATCATGCTGCTATTCCTTCATCACTACCAATTAGCTCAATAAATGCTTCTTCTAGTGTGGCTTTTCCTGCTTTTTCACACAGTTCATCTACCGAACCTTGCGCTATTACTTGGCCGTTAGCCATGATCACTACGTGGTCACATAATGCGGCAACTTCTTGCATCACATGCGATGAAAAAAGCACGCAATGTCCTTGTTCCTTTAGCTGTATAAGTAGATCTCTTAAAATACGTGTGCTCATTACATCTAAGCCGCGTGTAGGTTCATCTAAAATAACGTTAGACGGATTATGTACCACAGCCTGTGCTAAAGCGGTTTTCATGCGTTGGCCTTGTGAAAAACCTTGGCAGCGGCGATCCGCAATATCGTCCATATTTAATTTTTTTATTACCTCACTGGTTGCTGCTTTCGCTTTTACAGACGAAAGCCCGCTTAATTGTGCAAAAAAGGTAATATATTCTCTAGGTGTTAATCGCTCATACAGACCACACGGATCAGGAAATAATCCTAAATTTTTCTTAGCTTCCATAGGATTTTTTGCTACATCTATGCCGTCTATTTCGGTTTCACCGCTGTCGGCTTTTAATAACCCGAACACGGTACGTAAACAGGTTGTTTTGCCTGCACCATTAGGTCCAAGCAAACCTGTAATTTGGCCATTTTTCGCATCAAAGCTTAGGCCGTTAAGGGCGTTAACATCGCCAATTTTTTTAGTTAGATTAGTTACCTTAATCATACCTTTACTCCATACTTTGAATTATTGAACTGGCTGCGCCATTTATATTCATAAAAAACTTTTTATCGTTATTGTTATTGATACATTTTGTATCTATATCTTGCATATTTTGTTGATTAATAAACTGAGCAATTATTTTGGGCGCGCATGTTTGTGAGCCAATACCATGAGTTGCCGAAGGTGACACCAAATGAGTGGCATTTTTCATATTTACCATTGCCAACTCAGCCCAACTTGCAGGGGTTGCAGGGTCTCGCCCACCAGAAAGTAATAGAGTAGGCACTTCCGTCGTCACGGGCTTATAAAAGCTCTTATTTACTGGGGTTACATCCCAAATTGGGCACATTACATCAAACCCTTCAATCATCATTTTTCCCATGTAGCTTTTATTATATTTTGAACGCTTTTGCTCATTGAGCTGCGGCCAATCTTCACCACATACAATGGCATTGTGCATGCCCATTGCGAGCTGTTCAGTTATATCAACGCCCGACATTAACCCAACCCATGGCGAAAAATTACCATTAGCGGCTTGGCTAATTGCCAAAGGCAAAATTGCTCGCATTGAGTGGCTATAAAGTGCCATACGTATTGCGCCAAAAAACTTAGTTTTAGTCACCACTAGCGTTATGTTTTTGTATGTACGCGGGTGTTTCACTGTTGTTTCAATTGGCTGGCTATCTAACTGCGTCATTAAGGTATTAAATTGATTTTTTAACTGTGGATACTGTGAATTACAAAGCGTATTACTTTCACAACGTGCAAATAAAGCCGCTAACGAATCATCAATAGCTGCGCCTATTGCAGCCAAGCTTTGCTGCATAGGTACAACCCCATCCAATGTACTCGTTAATACTGAATTTGGAAATTGGCGGGTATATTCTTGCGCAATACGTGTACCATACGATACCCCGTACAAATGCAGCCCTTTATAACCTAAAGCTTTACGCACAGCTTCAAAGTCTTTTGCAGCAACAGGTGTTGAAAAGTGACTTAAATCAATATTCAGCTGCGCTTTACATTTTTGTGTTTCTTGAGCGCCCAGTAATGCGAGATCAGTCATTGAATCGTTAAATGCAAACTGTGTTTGCAGGTCATTACTTTCACATTGCAACTTATTTGAGTAGCCAGTGCCGCGTTGATCAACCAATAAAATATCACGCGTTTCGCGGACAAATCGTAAATTACGATTAAAAATAGCAGCTAGCTCTATTGCGCCCTGCCCTGGGCCACCAGCAAAAGCAAGCGCTGCTTCATCAGGGTGGCTAAGTTTAATAGCAGGAATAATCGCAAAGTTAATGTCGATTTCGCCATCAGCGCTGCTATCTGAGAGAGGGCGCTTAATACTGCCACACATTAATCTATCGGCTAACCCTTCCATATAACATGGGGTTAAAGCTGTATGTATTTGATCATTACTTTGAGCAAATACACTACTGCCACTTCCCGCTAATATTGATAAAAGCGTTAGCTTAGTTAGTTTTTTACGTAAATTAAACATGGTTTCCATTACTTTTCCCTTGTTGCTTTTTACACTCAATATGATAACTTTAACTACAGTGTATCGGTGTATTAATGTATTAATACAGTAGAGAAAGAATAATGTTAGAATTTATTAATGTCAACCCTAATAGTGGCGATCCAATTTATAAACAATTGCATGAACAAATTGTGCGGTTGATTGTGGGCGGGCAATTATCGATAGGCGAGCAATTACCTTCAGTAAGGAAAATAGCTGAGCACTTTTCGGTTAACCCTATGACTGTGTCGCGTGCGATAAGTCAATTGGTTGAACAAGGTTGGTTAGAACGAAGGCGTGGGCAACCAACCTGTGTTGCGCAAAAATCACAGCAGCAAACACAACAACAAGATACGCTATTATTTAATGGTGCCGATCAACTTATTCAGCAAGCCAAACAACTCGATGTATCGCAAGCTGTTTTAATAGAATTAATTAAAAAGCGATGGAAATAACCCCTATGGAACAACCACTCCTTAGCTACAAAAATGTATATAAAACAATTAACTCAAAAAATATTCTTAAAAATATTAATTTAGATGTGTATCCAGGTATGGTAATTGGCTTACTCGGTAAAAATGGCGCAGGTAAAACGACTTTACTACGCTGTGCACTTGGATTAGTAACTCCCGATATGGGTGATATTAGTGTTTTTTCAGAGCCAAGTTTACAAATTAATGCTGAAAACAAAGCTAAAATTGGCTATGTTGCTCAACAGTCATTTGGTTATGAGGGGTTTAAAATAGCCGATGCATTGGCACTACATCGTAGTTTTTACCCTAACTGGGATACCGAGCTTGAAACCAAATGGCTAGGTCGGTTTGAACTTTCAAGCACCGCTGCAATTAGCAACTTATCAATAGGTCAAAGACAAACACTTGCGTTAATTATGGCAATGGCATATCGCCCTAAATTACTTATTTTAGATGAACCAGTTGCAAGCCTAGACCCTATTGCCAGACGCGAGTTTATGAGCGATTTGTTCGATCTCGCACTCGATTCCGGTTCGGGGATTTTGTTTTCATCACATATCACTTCCGACATAGAGCGCGTTGCAAGCCATATTGCCCTTATAAAAGAAGGTGAACTGCTGTTATTTGATGAACAAGATGAGATTCGCGAAACTATCCGAAAAGTTAATTTTACCGATAACACTATTAACTTAACTGCTTACACTGTATTAGCTCAAAACAAAAATTCGGCCATTATTTATGGTTATAACAACGAAACAATTGATGGCGCATTGAGTATTAATCCGCTTTCTTTAGAGCAACTGTTTGTGGAGCTACATGCATGAGTTCGCCACAAAGCCGTAAGTGGTACCAAGGTTGGAGCGGTTTATGGTTAAAAGAAGCCGGTCCCGCTAGTTATTTTGTGCCATCAATATTTGCGACTATTTTTTCCCCCCTATTTATTGGTAGTGAACCTGTTATTCTTAATCTGCTCGCAATGTTTGCGATTATTTGCATGTACGCATCACTTGCTTTACAAAGTATTCGCTTACAAGCCACAGAGTGGCAGGCGCTAGTTGTTGATTATTGCCAACATGTAACGCAACAAGGCAAAGTGTTTATTGCAATAATAAATGGTTTCATGCTGATTAATGCAGCTATTGAGCAGAGTATTCATCTTTTATCTACTATCTTTGTAGCGAATACACTTGGTTTAGGGCTATGGCTTTTATGTAGAGTGAGCAGTCATTTATTTACCCTTGGATGTTACATAATATTCACCACAGGCATTATAAGTTGTGTGTTATTAGAAAAAACACCTATTTTTTTAATCCCTATAGCTATTGTTACTTACTTAGTCCTATTAGTATTTAGAGATAAATTTGGCCAACCATATCACTTTAGCAGTCATGCCTTTGCTAATTATCGTCATGGTGTGCAATCGGGGTGGTCGCCTGTTCCTGTTGGTTTTTTATCAAGTTACTCTAAGTATTTAAATAAACAGCTCTTCCCTTTGAGTTACTTTGTAGGTCCTTCACTATCTCAATTTGCTATTTTGCTAGTAGGATTGAGTGCCAGCGCAATAATCATTAACTTTTTTTACGATATATCTAAGCACTCAATGTTTAGTTTAACAAATGTCTTGCTTGCGCTATTCACGCTTTGCCAATGGAGTCGATCACAAAGGACGCAGTCATGGGAATTGCTTTACACTCTCCCTATTTACAATAGCACTGCACAAGCAAAAAGCGCTTTTATTCAAAGTGCATTAAAATTTACAATTTACGTAGGAATATTTTGTTTTATTGTTACGTTGCCATTAATTGGACAACAACAATGGCAGTTTGTATATGCCGCTAATTTTTCACTTACAGCATGCGCAGCTTTTTTAGTTAGTTTTATAATTGGTAACATTGTTAAAAACACCAGTATTATGGGTATACTTTTATGTTTTTCATATGGCGGCCACATGGCTTTAAGTACTTACATCATTCAAAGCGATAACGGCTTTACAGACCTTGTTTTGGTAAGCTTATATGTATGTTCATTAGCATTATTAAATCGTTTCTCTGCAAAATATTTATAGCTTGAATTAAATAGGAATAAACCAAGTAATGATAAAATTAGTGCTTATTTACATATCGTTATTATGCTGTAGCTTTTCAACAAGCGCGCTGGTGGTCGTTAAAAAAAACACCCTGTATTACAGTGGCCAAATTACTGAGGTTCAAAATAATAAAGCTTCTGAACTTTTAAAAAGCAATTCCTCGATAAACGCATTAACGATTACCAGCGGTGGCGGTAACATCGATTTTGGTATGGATTTAGCTGACTTGATCGCCGCTCATAAACTTAGCGTGAGCATAAAAGACTTTTGCTTTTCATCTTGTGCTAACTACATACTACTCGTAGGGCAACCGACAACCATTGAGAAAAATGCAATAGTTGGCTGGCATGGCGATGCAGCCTCTGCAAAATGGCTCGACAGTGATATAGACACTATGGTCAAAAATTTAGATGAACCAAAAAAAGTAAAAAATGGCAAGTACTCCGTGCGCATTATGATCAGGTTATAGCCAAAGCAAGTAAGCGAGAACGAGCAATGTATAAACACTTTAATGTAAATCATGACCTACTTACTGTGGGTCTTGAGCCAAGTTTACGCAAAGCAGCAATAAAAAAACATGCGCGAGGCTGGACATACTCACCCAAGGCACTTGCGTCTTTAGGTGTTAAAAATATAATTTTTAATCAGTGGCAACCTCGTTCCGTTAAGCACTTCCCTTTATTAATAATAAAAGACGTTAATTAAAGCTTAATCTATTGTTTGCTAAGGAATAACCATTCAGCCTTAGCAAACTACCATTCTATTTTTTAGTTTATTTAAACCCCTTAAACTTTATTTCATTCAATAAATCACCTTAATTTATCATATAAATTACTTTTTCCGTATAAAATACAATTGATATGCGTTATCATTTGCAACATCATTAACCTTTACTGTTCAATAATCATGAATAAGCTAATTCAACTCACACCTATATTATGCACTTTAATTTTAACTGGTTGCGGTGGTGGCTCTAGTAATAAAGCACCTTTATTTAATGAGCCAAACCTAAGCTTCACTTTAAACGAAGACACCTCTTTTACTGCTCAAGTAACAGCCACCGACGATGACGTCCTAAGCTATACACTTGCTAACGCGCCAAGTAATGGCATCATAGCAGTAGAGGCTAACGGTGAGTTTACTTACACACCATTTAGTAATTATTTTGGTGAAGATACGGCAACCATAAGTGCAAACGATGGCAGTTTAACGGCAAATGTAGTAATACGCTTTGCTATTGAAAATGTTAATGATGCTCCTCAACTTCTCGCCACTAACGTGTTTGTTACTTCTTCAACCACCACCGAAGGGGTTATAACCACACAAGACTTAGATGGCGACACCGTAACTATTAGCCTAATTACCCCACCAAGCAATGGCGTAATGAGCATAAATAGCACCACAGGTGAATTTACCTATAAGGCACAAACTCTAAGCAGCATTGATGAACAATTTGAAATTAGCTACACAGATGGCTTAATTAGCGAGCCATTAACGGCTATTATTTCGCTAAGCCCTTCTTATGTAACTAACGAAGATAAACTTAATTATTACTACAGCTCTAGCTTATCTCACTTAAAACAAGCAGATGAGTTAAGCGTAAATATTGCTGATGAACTTTCTCGATATGACGTATACGCAACACAAGCTGCTGCCTATGCGCGTGCAGGTTTTTTAGATACTGCTAGCGACTATTTAGCGCTTATAAACGAGCAAACCGCACGTTCTTCAGCATTAAAAGAGGTAGCGCAAGCACTTGATGAAATAGGCCAAACAGAAAAAGCAAACGATTACCGCGACCAAGCAGTCGCAGCCTACAACCAATACTTAGCTGATAAAGGCTTTGATAACATTGCCTCATCAGACGCATCAGCGCTTTATTCTTTAGTAAAAAGCTATTTAGCTGCGGATCAAGTTTCGCAAGCAAGTAATTTGTTAAATACTATTTCGTTATACGCTGAACAAGTACGTGAAGAAGAATACACATCGAGCTATGGCTTTTTTTTAAATGGTGTACGCTTATCAATAGATGACGCTCTAGAAAGCTATGCGCAAAGCCTAGATGAAAGCGATTTAACTCAAGCTAAATTACTTGCAAACAACTACGCGCAACTCGCGGTAAAAGCGGGTTACAGACTAGTACGTAGCGGCGAATACAAAGGCCAACCATACGAGCAATACAAAACGTTGCACGGGGCATGGGCTGCGCAATACCTTTATAGAGCTGGCGAGTTTGAGGCCGCAAAAGATTACACTAACCAAGTACTTGCTATGTATGGCTCAACGGGTTTTGATAGTAACTATAACTATAGTACGTCGGCTTATAGCGCCGCTACATTAGATAACTACACCTACCCTATTCAATTTTTAGCAGGCTTAATTGAAGGCTTATACCAAAGCGACGAAAACCCAGCAATAATGCTATCAGACAGCGAAACCGATATAAACAACGCGCAAGAACAAGTGTACGGCTTTAATATAGCTAACCGCCTACTTGCCGGTGAAGATATAAACAGTGCCGCAGCACAAGCTCGCAGCTTTTTTACTGAAAACGGCGATTACAGCGAATTTTTTAGAGCGCTAACCTCACTTGATAACGTCCCTGGCACAGGCCTAATTTTAAGTGAAGCAGGCAGAAACGACTTAGCACAGCAAGTATTTACCTATGCTGGCGACTTTTTAGTCTCTGATGAATACATTAGCAAAGAGTTATCAACCACAGTTTTAACGGGTTACAAGGGCTGTAAATCGTTAGTTGATTTAACAGCGCGAGTTGGTGGCGATGCAGCAAGTGCAGCGAATAAATGTTTAACTATGCTTAATACGCTCAATGCAGGCGATGTACGTACGCTAAGTAATAGCTCATCAATTACAGCTCATAATCAAGTAATGGTATCGCTTATTAAAGGCGGCTTATCGGAGCAAGTAGCTGGTGTACACAATCAACTACTTAGCTACATTGCACTAGGAGATACCGAAGACAGGTTTGAAGCCCGCCTAGAAACATTAGGTTATTTAGTTAATGCCAACCAAACATCACTGGCAAGCACCACCTTAAATGATGCCATTGCCGAAATAACGCCTGCGTTAAATGAGTTAACAAGCGATCAGCTAGAAACTATATTAGCCGCTGTTAAAGCTGAAGTCATTGGTTTAGAAGCGGCTACAGGCGGGGAATTTGAACGCTACTCTATGCTTTCAAGCATGGGCACAAACGCGGCCAATATAAGTGATTTTTCAGCAAATTATAGTAATGCAAAAAATCAAGCAAGCACGCTTTTAAATACGCTTGAGCCTCTTATTTTGGGTTTTGCCAATACAATTATTGCCGACAACATGGAAGATTTAGTTAACAGCTTTACGTTAATTAACGATATTACCAAAGCACAAAGCCTAATAACTAATGGCGTTAATGGCGAGGCTGATCAGCTTGAGCTTTACATAGGCATGACCAACTTAGTTGCTTCACGCGATGACTTTAGAGGCATAGCTATTGCGAGCGTAGACACCGACCACGACGGCTTACCTAACTTCTTTTTACCTAATAGCAGTGATGAAGACATAGCCTTAGCTGGATTAATAGCCGACCAAGACGCTGATAATGATGGCGTAATTGATAGCGAAGACACAACCCCACTAGGTATTTAACAAAGAGCCGAAATATATGCAGACACCGACTACCCTCGCGTGTCTGCTTTTGCTTTCTCAGGGTGTATACGCCGCAGAACAGCAACAGCAGACAGAGCCAAAACCACAGCCATGTAACGAACTTAAAAATGAGCAAAAAGAGCGCTGTGAAGCACTTGAGCACATTGAAGTAAAAGGCCAGTACATAGGCATAGAAGTACCCGAAGTTATTGGACGTTCTTACTTAAATCGTGACTTTATAAACGCCACACCTAAAGGCAACGGCGATATAAATGAACTAATTGCCCTGCTCCCTGGCGTACAGCTAAGCAACGAGGCCTACTCTATTGGTAGCCTCGCAGAAATTAGCGCACCAGAAATTTCTATATCAGGTGCGCAACCTTGGCAAACGGGGTTTTCGTTAGATGGATTGAACTACAATAACCGCATAGACCCTGGCAGTTCATCTCGGTTGAGCTCATCGTCAAACGATGTGTCGGGCGGCGTACAAAGCATGAATGTAAACTCAGATGTAGTTGAATCAATCACAGTGTACGACCATAACATTCCGGCAGAGTTTGGTGGTTTTTCGGGTGGTATTGTTGATAGTAAAACTAAAAGTGTATTTACGAACGACAGCTATAGTTTTGGCGTACGTGGCAATCAAAGCAGCTGGGGGAGTTATCACTTTATAGAAGCCGAGCAAGACAGCTCTCAGCAAAGTGTTGACCAAAGCACACTTGAAGAACCTAAATACGAAAAAATAAGCTACAACTTACGTGCTAATAAACAAATTAATGAGCGCCATGGCTTAATGATGAGCGTTAATTACTTAACTAGCGATATTAGTGATTTGTCGTTAGGAGAAGTCAAAACGCAAAGCCGTAAAAACATTAATGCCATTGTAAAATATGGTTACCGTAATGGCTGGATAGACGCATTAGATTTAATTTTAATGTATTCACCTTACGAAGTAGATGACTTTATAACCGACGCCAAAGACAGTGACTTTCATTTAGAAGGTGGTGCAATTGGCGCCGTGGCGGCACTAACTGAACACTTTGATTTAGCAACGTGGCACAGTAATCTTAATTTTAGTATGAGCGACAGCAGCCGAGAAGGCCCTGCTCACTTTTATAACTGGCTACAAGCAAAAGGAAAAGATTGGGGGCAATACGCCGACCAAGGCGATGCGCAAACACGTTACTCTCGCCAAGGGGGTTATGGCGCGCTCGATAACACCCAATATACCACCAGCTGGAAAAATACCCTCGACTTTAAGACGTTTGAATTTGCTGGCACAGAGCACCGTATTAAAGCCGGTATTGAGCTTATTCGCCAAGAAGTAGAACGCGAACGTATACAAAATAGCTACGGCTATGACTCGCCAATTATATGGTCTAGCGCTAGCACGCCACTTAATTGCAGTGGCTATACACTTGACTGCCAAGCAATTGAAACAACTATATCGATTGACGAACTTGCAGCGCAGTTAGGCGGAGAAATTGATTTTAATAATAAAGATCACAATAAAGCGTACAGTAATAATGTAACAGCCACCGCGCAGTATTTTAATGGCCGTTTAGTAACTCCTGCAGAGTATATAAATGCAACCTTAAATCGAGCCTCATTTTATGCAACAGATAGCATTACATTAGGGCAATTAAATCTAAACTTAGGTATGCGCTACGAATATGATGACTTTTTAGCTAATCATAATATCGCACCGCGTATATCGCTTGGTTACGATGTATTTAACGACAACCGCACAATTATTAGCGCAGGCGTTAACCGCTATTACGACTCAGCTATTATTGGTTATAAAGTAAAAGAACAGCAGCGTTTTTCATACCGAGAGTACCGTCCTATCGAAAATGGCTACCTTCAAGGTTGGCTGCCATCTAACTACACGGGCGCATTTAAATACCGCTTTGATGATGTAAATACCCCCTACGATGACGAGCTAGCATTAGGCATAGCCCACTCCTTTGAGAAAGCAGGAAATATATCGCTTAAGTATGTAAAGCGTAAAAAGCATCAGCAGTTTTCTCAAGTTACCGACGAGGAAGCAGGCAGTGATGGTTATAAATATATTTATATGACTAACGAAGGTGATGGCAGCTCAGAGCGCTACTCAATATCGTGGAGCGCGCAGTTTGGTAGCCACTCATTATGGGCTAACGCCTCATACGCTGAAAACAAAATTTCAAACGACGAATACAGTGCTAGCGCTGAAAATACCCCACTTGACGAACTTGTTTATTATGTAAATGCAAGTGGCAGCGGCAAGCTTGTAACGCTTGGGCAGCTTGCTCAAATACGTACCAACTTTGGTACCCCTGTTACAGGCGCACTTGGCTGGAATGTTGATTGGAGCGACTCGTTTAGTACAGGCTTAAACGTTACCTATAGTGGCAGCTACACCAGCGCTGTAAGCACCGGCGCAAGTCAAAGCATTGGGCTTGAAAAAAGCTGTGCAAGTTGCCCCGTAGAATCAAGTTTAGCTGATGAATACGAAGAGCGAGAAATGCGCGCCAGAACCATGCTAGGGCTAAGTTTACGCTATAGCCATAACCTAACAAAAACTCAATCTATTGACATTAGAGCGGATATTTCTAACTTATTAAATGCCCGTACTTACACAGTAAACGAAGGTGCATCAGGCATTGAGCCTGGGCGTATGTTTTGGCTTGGAGTAACTTATAAATATGATTAAGCAACTTTGTGTAATTACATTATTACTCTCCTTTAGTATGCACGCTCAACAATACAGCAACAAAGAGTTACGTGGTTTGTATAGTAAGAGCCAAGTAAACTGGCCTGCCATTCAAACCAGTGATGAGCGTATAGTTGAGCCTCTTTCGTTATTGCCAATAGCTACTCCATTGCCAGAGCACGTTGCACTTGGTAATAAGCTTTTTCATGATCCACAGCTTTCGCGCGATAAAACCGTAAGCTGCGCGAGTTGTCATGAACGAGATAAGGGTTTTCATGATGGTCGTGCCACTGCAGTCGGTATAAATGATCAAGTAGGCACTCGCAATACCCCTGCTATTTTTGGTATAGATCAGTGGCAAAGCTTTTTTTGGGATGGTCGCGCTAAAACAGCTGAGCAACAAGCACTTATGCCTATTAGCAATCCAATTGAAATGGACTTAGATCCACAAGAAGCCTTAATACGGGTCAATAAAGATAAAAGCTATACGGCATTTAATAAAAGTGCCTTTAATTCAGACACGCTTTCTATGGCACAAATGGCAGAAGCCCTCGTTGCATTTGAGCGAACACTCATTGCACCTAATACTCGCTTTAAATCATTTATTAATGAGGTTCAGAGTAATCCAAAAAAAGCGCTTAGACGTTTATCAGATAATGAATTAAACGGATTACATTTATTTAGAACTAAAGCAAAGTGTATGACTTGCCACAATGGCGCGCTATTAAGTGACAACCAATTTCATGGCACTGGCCTTCATTACTACGGCCGTAGTTTTGAAGATAAAGGCCGGTTTAATTTTACAAATAATCCAAGTGATATAGGGTTATTTAGAACCCCTTCTCTACTTGGTTTAACTGAAACATTTCCATGGATGCACAATGGACTTTTTGATGATCTACTAGGCATAGTAAATATGTATAACCATGGTGGAGTAAGACCTAAGCCTAGGAAAAACCAATTAAACGATCCACACTTTCCTAAGACGACGAAACTGTTAAAACCATTAAAACTCACCAAGCAAGAGCGTTTAGATCTTGTTGCATTTTTACGGATTTTATAAGTTTTGTAATTGCTCTATCAACCATTTATGAATTGGGCTGTTATTAGTACGTGGATGCCATGCTGCTATCACTTTAAAAGTAGGTGGAAGTGCCTCAACTTCTAGCAGTCTAACTTTACTATTTGGTAATAATCTTGAAGGGTAAAACGCGAGCATATCAGTAGTATGTAAAATGTCGGGCACCGCTGAAAAACTCGGTACCGACATAACAATATTACGTTTTAGCCCTTGGCTTTCAAACCATTGATCGTGCGATCCGCGTAAATTAGCGCGTGAAGGCGACACCACCAGCTGCGGGTGCGCTGCAATTTCCGGCAGTGTTAAGGGCTCATCTTCAAACTCATTTTTACAGCCTGTAATACACAAGTGCTGCTCTTCTAGCAAAGTGACATACGCTAAGTTGTCAGGTATGAACTCTGGAAAGCTTATCAGTAAATCAAGCTCGCCTGCCGTTATAAGTTGATTAACGTTGTCAGACGCAAAGTCGCGCACTATCAGCTTTAAACCTGGCGCTTCACGGCGGGTAATATTAAATAATTGCGGCAATAAAGCCTGCGTGGCGTAGTCGGTTGCGCTTATGGTAAACACACCTTTATAAGTTTGCGGGCTAAACTGCTCAGGCTCTAGTAACGACTCTAATTGCTTTAAAATATGGTTAACAGGCGCCTTTAGCCCTTGCGCTTTAGGAGTAGCAACCATGTTATTGCCTTGGCGAATAAACAAGCGATCGTCAAATAAATCTCGTAGCTTTCGTAGTTGCTCACTAATGGCTTGTTGCGTTAACCCCATTTTTTTGGCTACTTGTGAAAGATTTTGCAGTTCTAATAAGCTACTGAGTACTCTTAACTGCTTTATATCAAGCCGACTAATACCATTCATAATTGTATGCTGTACAAAAAAGTGTTGTTTCAAATTGTATCTTTAAATCTCTATGCTGCCAATGTCGCTTAACCACTATTTAAGCCTTTGTTTGCTTTATAAGAGAATTTAAAATGAAATCAGAATTAATTAACACCGCCCCTTTATTCTCATCAATTGAGCTTGGCCCTTTTACACTTAAAAACCGTATTGTGATGCCTCCTCTTACTCGCTCTCGCAGCACTCAGCCTGGCAATATCCCTAATGAATTAATGGCTGAGTATTACTCGCAGCGCGCATCGGCTGGTTTTATGGTTACTGAAGGCACACAAATAGAACCTCGTGGACAAGGTTACGCTTGGACCCCTGGAATTCACTCGCAAGCACAAATTGAAGGCTGGAAAAAAGTAACACATGCAGTACACGCTAAAGGCGGCGTTATTTTTGCTCAGCTTTGGCATGTAGGGCGCGTATCGCACACCACACTACAACCAAATTCAGGTAAACCGGTTGGCCCTTCAGATATTATTGCTGACAATGTAAAAGTCTTTATTGAAACCGCACCTGGTGAAGGAGTGTTGGCTGATCCAAGTGAGCCCCGCGCACTAACTACAACTGAAGTTGGTGAACTGGTAAACATGTACGCTCAAGCTGCACGCAATGCTTTAGAAGCAGGCTTTGATGGTGTGGAGCTTCATTGTGCTAACGGGTATTTAGTTAATCAGTTTATTTCTGAGCATACAAATAACCGTGATGATCAATACGGTGGGACACTTACTAATCGCCTGCGATTTTTAAAAGAAATAGTTGAAGCGGTAAGTGACGTTGTAGGCGCAAACCGTTTAGGTGTTCGCTTTGCTCCTTTATTTGAAAGCACAGACGAAACACGAGTGTATTTAGGACTTGTTGAATCAAACCCTCACCATACTTATATACAAGCCGTTAAAGTGCTTGAGCAAGCTGGTATTGCTTACTTATCGATTGCAGAGGCTGATTGGGATAACGCTCCCGATTTACCACTAGAGTTTTATAAAGCAGTACGAGCTGAATTTTCAGGTCGCATTATTTATGCTGGTAAATACACAGTAGAAAAAGCGGTGCGTATTTTAGGTGAAGGTTACGGTGACTTATTTGCATTTGGTCGCCCATTTATAGCTAACCCTGATTTACCAGAGCGTATAGCGAATAATTGGACGTTTAACGAAGCCGATGCAGCCACTATGTATGGCGGTACTGAAGTGGGTTATAGCGATTATCCGCTCTACGAAAAATAGTTAATTTAATTAAGCCAAGGAAGGCTTAATTACTAATTTCGTATCCTATTTTTTGTGATACCACTAATAATTTTGGTGTATCAAAATATTCCTAAAATCGTCAAAAACTAGAGATTATGTCAAGAACCGTCAGTAAAATGTAAAAAGCTGTAAGCATAACTCCGTTTGCTGTTGTATGTCAGTTAACATTCAGTTTGAGCCGCTAGTATTGAACCCAGTTATGTAAAAACATAAACGAGGCAATACTATGAAACTTACTTTTTTACTACCTGCCCTGCTCGCCATTGGCGCAGTATCAGGCTCTGCGCTTGGAGCACAAAACGAGCGAGAGAATGATAAAAGCTTTAAACGCGATCACGACAAACGTGTTGAATATAAACGCGATGAACGCCGCTATGAAAAAAAGCAGCGTATTGAGCATAAAGAAGAAAAACGAGAAGACCGTAAGCAAGAAAAACGTAAACTTGCTAAGTACAAACAGGAAAAGCGTGAACTACACCGCTACAACCAGAGAAAATATAACTACTTAACAAACCATCATAATTCAGTCACTTACAGACAAAACCGATTTGTAAACCATTTACCACGCAGTAGCGCATCGATTAGGTTTAATGGTATTTCGTTTACGTTTAACGACGGCCTTTACTACCGTAAAGCTAAAAGAGGCTACCATGTTGTTAAACCACCTAGAGGTCTGCGTATAAATACGCTACCAAGAAATTATAGGCATTTTAAACACCATAATACGACTTACTACACTTATCAAAATGTATACTACATGGCGGATAATGATGGTTATACGGTTGTTGATGAGCCATCAACTCGCCTTAATCAGGCAATAAAAGTGAGTAATGTAAAGGACTATCGCTTAGGTCAAACATACGACTCACTGCCTATGGCTGCACAGGCCGTAATAATTAACTCACAGCAGTATTTTAAATACGGCGATATTTATTTTTTACCGCAAATAAGTGACGATGAGATAAAGTATCTTGCCATTAGTCTTGGTTAATCACCTTAAATTAAAAAGGTTCAACTATTAATAGCTGAGCCTTTTTTAATTGGTAACTGTATCGCCTTTTACCACAACACACCAATCAACCATTTAATTTACTTATTAAACACTTAAATTACGTTCAAAATTTACAATATCAACGCCGGCTTTTACTTTATATAACTGCGCTAAGCGCCCGCCAGATTTAACTTTTTCATCCAGTGTTTCAAACATGTCAGCAGCCTCAATACGTCTAATTATACTTTTACGCTGAACAGGTTTACCTATAATGGTTTCAATTACTGACTTAAATTGCCCTACGGTAAAACGTTCTGGCAAACAATAAACAGGTGCCATTGAATACAATGCTTTTTGCTTTAAACGCTCTTTAGCTTGCTCAATAATATGCTTATGATCAAAAGCCATAGGTAAATCGCTAACTTGTTCAACATCAATCCACTTTGCATCATCAACTGTTTCTATGTGGGTTGATACTTGCGCCTCTGCAATTAAAGCAAAATAAACTAAAGTGACACTAAACCCTCTCGGATCACGATTAATGCCTGAGTATGTTTGTAACTGCTCTAAATATTGAGGCGCTACACTGGTTTTTTCTTTAAGTTTTCTAAGCGCAGTCATACTCACGCTATCGTCAATATCTACGTCGACAAACCCACCTGGTAGTCCCCATCGACCAGAAAAAGGTTCGTTCGCTCGCTTAACCATCAGTACTTTTAGAGCGTCATTCTTAACAGTAAATAACACACTGTCGACAGTAAATAATGGGTTTTTGTATTCGGTAATATCGTAATGATTAGTCATTGCATACCCATGCAAGATTAATGTCTTAGTGACACAATAAATTAAACACACCTCAATTTCAACCTACAGTAAAATTACAGACAATACACAAGTTCAGCTAGTTAGTTTAAAAAATAACTTGATTACTATAGGAACATTTGATAATTTAATTGTGTCGCTAGGACACAAACATTAAAAGGACAAAAAATGAAAGTATTTAGCTATGACTCAACAGGAAGTAAATCGTTAGTTGATTATGAAAATTTCACTTTTTCTGGTGGTGAAGAGCATATCAGATTTAACGCCGCTAATTTTTCAGGCTCTATAAAAATAGAGATTTTTGAACGACTAACCACCTCTTCAAAAATGGTTAGATTAATGATTGCTGTAGATGCGTTAAAAAGATTAACAAATGACAGAACGCCTATCGAACTTGTTATTCCCTACTTTCCTTATGCACGCCAAGACCGTGTTTGCGTTGAAGGAGAAGCTTTAGGCGCTGCTGTTATGGCTAACTTTATTAATAGCTTAAATTTTTCAAAGGTTACTATTTGGGATGCCCATAGCGATGTATCCCCAGCTTTAATTAATAAGGTAACCAATGTTGAACAAATTTCGTTACTTGAGCGCTCTGAAGAACTAAGCCAAAGACTCTTGCAAGGCGAATTAACACTCATCTCTCCAGATGCGGGAGCAAGTAAAAAAACCATTAAAATTTCAGAAAAGTTCAATGGCGTACCTGAGGTTATACAAGCTCAAAAAGTGAGGAACTTAAAAACAGGCGAAATAATTAAAACCGAAATTATTGGCGATGTTAAAGGTAAAAGCGTGCTTATTGCCGATGATATTTGTGACGGCGGCAGAACCTTTATCGAACTTGCCAAGGTACTAAAAAGTAATGGCGCGGTTGAAATTTCTCTTTTTATTACTCACGGTATTTTTTCAAAGGGGCTTGATGTTTTTGAGGGCCTGATAGACCGTATTTATACAACAGATTCGTTTAAACCGGCTAATGACTTTAAAAATAGTAACACCATTAGTTTACAAATAATTGAGATGTAAGGAAAACACCATGACTATTACAGCTGCAAGTATGCAAAAAGATGTTTATAAAGAATTCCATAGCCGCGCTTATCATCCTGACGTAAGTGAGGTTTATGCAAACTTCACATCAAGAAGCGGAAAACTTAGCAATATAGAAAATAACGATAAAGTTGCGTTTGTTGGCCTTCAATACTTTATTAAAAGTTATCTTTTAGAAGAATGGAGTGAGTTTTTTAAAGCTGATAAAGCAACCGCAGTTGCTAATCACAAACGTATTATGAGCTCAATGCTTGGCTATACAGTTGATGTAAAGTATTTAGAAGACTTACACGATTTAGGTTACTTGCCATTAAAAATTAAAGCATTACCGGAAGGAACGCTAGTCCCTTATTTAGTACCTCCTATGACGATAGTAAATACTAAAGCTGGCTTTCAATGGTTAACAAATATGATTGAAACAGTATTGAGCTGTGAAAACTGGCCAATACAAACCAGTACTACAACTTCTGTTGCATATTTAAAAGTATTCAAAGAATTTGCACAAAAAACAGGAATGCCTATGGAATTTGTGCCGTTTCAAGGGCATGACTTTAGCTTTAGAGGTATGTTTGGCAAACACGCTGCGGCAATGAGTGGCTTTGGCCATCTAGCATCAGGGCTGGTAGGCACAGATACCATTCCCGCTGTTTTATTTGCAGAAAAATATTACGGAGCAAATGTAGATAACGAGCTAGTTGGCTGCTCTGTTGATGCAACTGAACACTCGGTTACCTGCTCATGGATTATGGAAGGTGAAATAGAGTTTTTTAAGTACTTAATGAAAGAGCAATCACCAAAAGGGATTTTAAGTGTTGTATCTGACACATGGGATTTTTGGACACTTGTTACTGACTACTTGCCTCAGTTAAAAAGCGAAATAATGGCGCGCGATGGCACCCTAGTTATACGCCCTGACTCAGGCGACCCTGTTAAAGTATTAACGGGCTACAAAGTTTCACCGGTATCTGATTACAAAGAGTTATTTGAAACACAAAAAGAGGCTGAAAAAGAGGCTATTCTAAATGGCTTTGAGGCATATCGCTTTAACGGTCAATATTATGGACTTGAAGATAACAACACCATTGAACTGATGGAATGTGAAGTTAAAGGACTTATAGAATGCCTATGGGATATATTTGGCGGTACAACAACATCAAAAGGTTATAAACTGCTTGATGATCATATTGGCGCTATTTACGGCGACGCAATAACACTAATCCGTCAGCGCCAAATTTTACAACGCCTCATGGATAAAGGGTTTGCATCAAAAGTAGTGCTTGGTATTGGTTCTTACAGCTACCAATACGTAACACGTGATACGCATGGCTCTGCTGTAAAAGCAACTAGCGTAGTTAAAGCTGGTGAACGTTTGGCTATTTTTTAAAGACCCAAAAACTGACTCAAAGAAAAAGTCGGCAAAAGGGCTCTTAAAAATAGACAGAGTAAATAACGAGCTCACCTTATTTGATGATGTAACTGAACAAGAAGAGGCAAAAGGGTTATTAGAAGTCGTATTTGAAGACGGTAAAATAGTTAAAGAAACCACCCTTAGTGAAATAAGAAACTTAATAGATAAACAAATTTAGGGCTTATTCGTATTAAGTTTATGCCTTGAAAATTTATTACGGACCCACTAATTTAAAAGCCGCTGTAGTAATACTACGGCTTTTTAATTTGTAATCGATACAAGATCATCAGACCGTGCTGGCCTTTGAAGATTGAAAATCATTCAATCTAACGACAATTTAATTGCCCTTTAGCATAGTCTTTCGGGCACTGCATGTTTGAACTTTATAAGTTGTTATCGCAAGTTTGTGAAAAGTAACTAAACAACTAACTCCAGTATGACCTACTACAATTTACCTTTTTAACACCAACGCGCTTCCGTAAACTTAACCTCGAAAGGTTAACACTCGCTAGTTATGCGTCTTGCTCTTGATTTGTTATATTCCCGATTCGATTATTTAACTCTTCGTCACTAACATCTTCTTTGTGTGTACCAATGATCCATATATGACCAAATGGGTCTTGTAGCGTGCCGGTCCTATCACCATAAAACTGATCATGTACGGGTCTTATTTCTGTTGCACCAAGCTCAATTGCTTTTTTAAATACGGTATCAACATCTTCAACATAAAGCATAAGGCTTAGCGCTGTACCACCGAGTTCTTTTGGGGTTTTTAAATGCTCTTCAGAACCATTATCTGAAAGCATAATATGCGAATCACCAATTATTATTTCTGCATGGGCTATTCCACCATCAGGTAAAGGCATCTGCATTACATGTTCAGCATTAAATGCATCACAATAAAAATCTATCGCTTTTTGTGCGTCATTCATAATTAAATAAGGTGTAACTGAATGAAACCCTTTTGGTATTGCTGAGACTGCCATAATATTCTCCTTTACTTACGCGGTGATTTTTAATATTTAATTAACTAAATATGCGTTTAATTGCCCCTAAATTTAAGCTTAGCTCATACAAAAAATTGCGTTACTTTTCGAGGTTTAAACGCTTATGCCAAGCAGCAATACTTTCATCAGGGTATTCTTCAAACTGCTTGTCACCTTTATTAATGGGCGCATTTACCCAATTTGCTTTACTACCAAGCATTAAATGAGTGCGCTCTGGCGGTATGGGTAACTCACTATCTATTGCACCTGCAAAGGGGTGAACTTGCTCAGGCCAACGTGCATCGTATAACCACAAGTTAGCACTACAATGCTTACAAAAATGACGCTCTGCAGGGCTGATTTTATCGCCTATTTTTGCATGATAAATAGTTATGTGTTCACGCCCTGTAACCTCAAGCGTGCTGTATTGCGCGTCCAAGTTAATAACAAACCCGCCGCTCCCTGCGGTTTTACGGCATATAGAGCAGTAACATAAATTGTAAGGATAAGGGTGTTTTGAGTTGACCGTAAATACCACTTTGCCACAGTGACAAGCGCCATTAAGCTTCATAATATATCCAATTTTATTGTTGGCTTGAACTAATACCTTAACTAGGTGAGCTAAAAAAAACCACAACAATTACATGCTGTGGTTTTTTAATTATTGAGCTTACTAACGTTTCCAATATCTTAAATTACGTAATGTATTTATAAATTTATCGCCTGAATGTACCTCTAAATCTATCCAACCATCATCTGCTTTTCCATCAAGGCCTGCCGCTTTAAATAAAGGCTTAGCCTCATTTGTAAAGCCTATAAATTTCATATGTGCGTACGCATCACTTACAAAGTCTTTAGCTTCTGCAATGGCAGCTAGTTTTTCAGCTCCATCTTCGGTGGTGAGTACAAGTACCGCATCGTATAAAACCGATGGACCACCATTAATAACCTGATCAGCTTTAAAGTGCTTACCTTTACTGCATTTAGCACCGCCAACTTGTGGGGCAATAATTTCAAAGTTTGCACCTTCACTTTTAAGTGCATTGGTAACCGATTCAAAAATTTCTGCATTAAAGCCATCACTTACTAAAATACCTAATTTACGGCCTTTAAAGGTATTAGGCGCATTTTTCAAAATACTTAACGCATCTGATACAGGTAAGTCTTTACGTGTTGGCATAGCAGCTTCAGCTGGGTCTGGCATTTCTTGCAAGCCAAGTCCTTCGGCAACTTTATTTGCGAGGGTTTCGTCAATATTTAACAAGTGCGATACCAAACGTTCTCGTATTGGTAAATGCTCAACTTTAGACAGCTCAAACACGTACGCAGATTGAATATGCGCCTGCTCTACCTCTGTTTGACTTAAATAAAATTGACGAGCTTGACTGTAATGATCGCTGAATGTTTCTGAGCGATAACGTAGTTTATCACCGCCACTTACTTCAGGTTCATTTGAGCTTTTAAAGCCATGTACTGGGCATTCGCGTGGGTTGTTTTCGCCTGCGCTCCATGAGTTTGGCTCATAATTAACACGCCCTTTTGGATTGTGCATTGCCATGTGGCCATCTTGCTGAAAATGACGCATTGGACATTTAGGCGCATTGACCGGAATATGCGTAAAGTTAGGACCACCTAAACGCTTGGTTTGAGTATCTAAGTATGAAAAGTTACGACCTTGCAGTAGCGGGTCAGGTGTAAAGTCGAGCCCCGGTACAATGTTCTGAGTACAAAATGCTACTTGCTCTGTTTCTGCAAAAAAGTTGTCTACAACACGGTCAAGCACCATACGGCCAACAATTTGCACTGGTAATTGCTCTTCAGGTATAAGCTTGGTGGCATCAAAAACATCAAATTCAAATTCATCAGCAAATTGCTGATCAAACACCTGTACACCTAGCTCCCATTCAGGAAAGTCGCCGTTACCAATTGATTCCCACATGTCGCGACGGTGAAAATCAGGGTCTGCGCCATTTAGTTTAAGCGCCTCGTTCCACACAACTGACTGCATACCGCCTTTTGGTTTCCAATGAAACTTAACGTATTTTTCATCTCCTTTGGCATTAATAAACTTAAATGTATGAACGCCAAAACCTTCCATAAATCGCAATGAACGCGGAATAGCCCTATCAGACATCGCCCACATAACCATGTGCATTGACTCAGGCGACAAGCTTACAAAATCCCAAAAGTTATCGTGTGCGGTTTGCGCTTGAGGAAAACCTCGGTCGGGCTCTGCTTTAGCTGAATGAACTAAGTCTGGAAATTTCATCGCATCTTGAATAAAAAACACCGGTATATTGTTACCGACTAAATCCCAATTACCTTCTTGAGTATAAAATTTAACGGCAAAACCACGTACATCGCGTGCTAAATCCGGAGAGCCCTTGTTACCAGCAACAGTAGAAAAGCGCGTAAACACAGGTGTTTTTTCACCTTTGCGTTTAAAAATATCAGCACAGGTTAAATCTTCAAGCGTGTCGTAAGTTTCAAAGTACCCATGTGCCCCGTAACCACGAGCATGTACTACTCGCTCAGGAATACGCTCGTGGTCAAAATGAAAAAGCTTTTCGCGCAGTACCTGATCTTCCATTAAGCCAGGACCGCGTTTGCCTGCTTTTAACGAGTTTTGATCGTCGCTCACAGGGCAGCCTTGCGCTGTGGTCATTGTTGGGTAGCCATCAGATGCACTTTGGCGCAGCTCGCCGCCATTGCCTTTCTTACCTGCGTATTTAAATGATTCAGCCATGTCTAATCCTTCATTACAATTTAAGTGATTGGGGTCGTTTTTTAAAGTTTGCTTAACAGCAAAAACAACTGAGCTAAATGCAAAATAAAGACCAAACAGTAAGAGCAATAAAAGCGCGGGATACAGAGTGAAAATGATGCTTTAAGTGGTATTAAAAATAGAAAAACTTACAGAGCCCTGTAAGTTTTTCAAGATCAAAAAAAGGGCACTTTAAAGTGCCCTTGCGTTTAAATCGTTATAAATTTAGTTAATCTTTACTTTCGTTAACTAAAATTACTTTACGATGAGGGAAAGGTATTTCGATGTTGTTTTCATCTAGTGCTTTTTTAATTAACTCTGGCACAGTGTAAAGAATATCGAAGTAATGCTCACCCTTACAAAAAGGTCTTACTAAAAAGTCTACTGAACTGTTGTTAAGTGTTTCTACTTCAACAAAAGGCGCTGGATCTTTTAGTATGTGTGGGTGCGCTGCAAGTACGGCATCAATAACTTTACGTACAGCCGTTGTATCTTCACCGTATGCAACACCAAAATGCATATCAACACCACGAATTGGATGATGTGAATGGTTAATAATTTGCGCGCCCCAAATTTGACTATTTGGAATAATAACCTGTTGGTTATCGAACGTTTGTAAAATAGTAGTAAACATATCTACTTCTGTTACTTTACCAAAGCGCCCTGCAGCCTCAATAAAGTCATTCACTTTATAAGGTCTAAAAACAAGTAACATAACGCCTGCTGCAAGGTTCGACATTGCACCTTGTAACGCCAAGCCTATAGCAAGTCCCGCAGCACCGAGTAAAGCAATAATAGAGGCTGTTTGTACACCAAAGCGATTTAACACAGCAATAATAACGAACGCTAATATGATGTAGCGAGCCATGCTGCCTAAAAAGCGAAAAAGCGTATCATCAAGATGAGTATATTTATGGCATAAGCCAATAATTAAATTGCGTACCTTGCCTGCTAACCATAAGCCTACAAGTAAAATTGCAATTGCCAGTAATATGTTGGTTGCCCACGTAACTGCAGCGGGTAAATATTGATTAACATCTATTTGATTTATTATATCTTCCATTTCATTTCCTGTTTATAAAATCATTAAATTACTGTATCCCATACCAAGCACAGTACTTTAACAAAAAATCAACAAACATACGAATATAGGAGTAAGTTAAAGCAGATTGAAAAATATAGATTCAATAGATATACACAACCAAAGTAAGCCTTTAATGCATAATCTCACTAGCTTTCCCCCTCACCGTTATTTTAAGTAAGTAACATAATATTCTTAACTGATTAAATTCTCGACCAATCTATAACTCTGGTTAGGGTTCGATCAAGTGCCTTTATTTTAAATTATTACTGGCACTCACCTATAAATTTACCGATAA
Source organism: Pseudoalteromonas sp. BSi20495 (assembly GCF_000241185.1). Lineage (NCBI taxonomy): Bacteria > Pseudomonadati > Pseudomonadota > Gammaproteobacteria > Alteromonadales > Pseudoalteromonadaceae > Pseudoalteromonas > Pseudoalteromonas sp. BSi20495. Next base: position 54,877 of record NZ_BADY01000046.1, on the reverse strand, counting down.
TCTCACCTAAGCGCATATATTGGCGACACAACGCAATTGGATGAAATTAAAACAAAGGATTATTATGAAAAAGTACTCAATTTTACTTACAGCGGCAGCTCTTACTGTACTTGCTGGTTGTTCAACATCTGTCGCAGTAAGAGACTTCGAACAAAACCCTATTCCGCAAACATCAACAATTACCAACAATGAAGCTGACGTAGCAAAAGGTATTCTAAAAGCATGTATTCAGCTTGGTTGGAAGTGCACACCTATGAGTGAAGGTAAAATAAAAGGTGTGCTGGATATTCGCACACACCAATTAACAGTCGATATTACATATGATAAAACAGCATACTCAATCAACTATAAAAACTCTATTAACTTAAACTACAATGGCAAAAAAATTCACCGCCAGTATGTTAATTGGGTGTCAAACCTTATACGCCATATAGATGCTGAAATGATTTAGTAACGTGTAACCTGCTTAACAAATTATAAAAAGCACTAACTATGAATAATAAAAGTGGAGAAGCTACCTATAGCTTCTCCATTTTTTAGTTGAGATTTAAACAGTAATTATTACGTCAAAAACATTACTAATTTTCAACCAACTACAAGTTCAAATAAGCACCAAATCTAATGCTATTAATAAAGGTTCTCCCCCGCATTTTCACTCTTTAATGAATGAGTAATTTTTTACTCATTTTCCTTCGTAAAAACATATTTTATATCTTGCTATAACGCAGTTTCGCTCATATAGTCAGCAAATTATTACACCTTATTTTGAACACCTTTGTTTATGAAATCTTCTGCTCCTGCTAGTGATTTTGGTACCTTATTAGGTTATGCATCTGGTAATGTTGCTGTGTATTCATCTGATTATGATACGGCTGATGAAAGCATTTATCCTAATCGTAGCGCCTATCGTAGTTACCTAGACGGTATTTACATGGGCTATAAATGGCAATGCGTTGAGTTTGCCCGTAGATGGATGTATCTCAACCATGGTTATATTTTTGATGACATAGCCATGGCTTACGATATTTTTGAGCTGCGTTCAGTGCGCGATGTAAATAGCCAAAATAGACTGCCACTAAACGCGTTTAAAAATGGTGCTAAACATCACCCTCAAGTAGGCAGTTTACTGATATGGGAAGAAGGCGGCGAGTTTGAAGAAACAGGCCATGTTGCTGTTGTTGTTGAAGTGCATGAAGATAAAATACGCCTTGCTGAGCAAAATGTAGGACATCAAATATGGCCAACAAATCAAAACTGGTGCCGAGAACTAAAAGCAAAAGTAACTAAAGATGGCGACTATTGGATTGAGTGCTCTTACAGCGACGCCACTATTTTAGGTTGGATGACACAAACTGATGAAACAGAATATGCTGAGTCAACGCCTGAGCTAAACACTGACTTATTTACTATAGAAGCCCATAAAGCAGCAGATACAGGGCAAGCAAATAAGTCATGGTTAAATATTGCGAATGACGATGAAGCTGCCTACGTAGAAATGATGCAAGGTCATAAACTTACATCAGTAGATGAGGATCAGCATAATTACTTTGCAATATCTCAAACGGCGCAGCAAAGCATTGAGCATGCAACAAATGAGCTGCATGGCTTATTTATGCATGCAACCGATTATGTACTGCAGCACCCTGAGTTATTAAAAAAGTTTAATTTACCCGATGTTGTGCTTAATAAAATTCGCCAATCGTGGGATAACCGCTTAAACCAATTAATTACCAGCCGGTTTGACTTTGCCTTAACAGCAGCAGGTTTAAAAGTTTACGAATACAATTGCGATTCGGCATCGTGTTATATGGAAAGCGGCAAAGTTCAGGGCAAGTGGGCAAAACACTTTGGTGTTAAAGCAGGTGTAGATGCAGGTCAAAACTTATTTAAAGACCTCGTAAAAGCATGGCGTAAAAGTGAAGTGAAAGGTCTTGTTCATATTTTACAAGACGATGAACCAGAAGAGCATTACCACGCATTATTTATGAAAGAAGCTATTGAAGCCGCGGGCTTTGAGTGTAAGTTAGTAATTGGCTTAAGCACACTTCGCTGGAATGAGTCAGGCAACATAGTAGATGCTGATGGCGCACAACTTAGTTACGTATGGAAAACCTGGTCGTGGGAAACCGCACTTGATCAAATTCGTGAAGAATGCGAAGCCGAGCAATCATTAGGTGATAACTTTGAACCACAATTCAAAGCTGGTGAAACGCCGCGCTTAGTCGATGTATTACTGCGTAAAAATGTCATGGTGTTTGAACCGCTGTGGACATTAATTCCAAGTAACAAGGCTATTTTACCAATACTGTGGAGCTTATTCCCTAATCATAAGTATTTACTTAATACCGCGTTTGGGCTTAACGACGAGTTATTACAAACCGGTTATGTAGTTAAACCAATAGTAGGACGCTGTGGCGCTAATATTCAACTTGTTGATGAACAGCAGCAAGTTATAGAAAAAACAATGGGGCACTTTGCCGAGCAAGACCAAATATACCAACAACTATTTGCACTGCCCAAAGTAGATGACTACTTTGTACAAATATGTAGTTTTACAGCCGCCGGAAAATACTCTGGTGGTGGCGTACGTGTTGATAAAAGCATGATCATAAACGGCCATAGCGATTGTATGGCGCTGCGTATTAAATAATAAACAATACTAAGCCCGCAATTTGCTGCGGGCTTAAGTTTGTGTAGCCCTTCCCTCTTTTAAGTTTTATAGCTATCTCAAGCGAGTTACTCCTGATAGAGTAAATTTATTAAACACCACAAATTAAGGTATTTCATGGCGAATCAATTTAATGTACTCGGCACACGCTTAAAACTATGTTGCGGTAATGGTGGCTACACACGTGAAAGGTTTTGTTATGTACCAGAATCAGATCTTGGCAATCACAGTGTGTGTGCAATTATGACTGATGAGTTTTTACAATTTTCAAAATCACAAGGTAACGATTTAATAACCCCGAACCCTCTTTACGATTTCGAAGGTTTAAAAGCCGGTGATAAATGGTGCTTGTGTGCAGTAAGATGGCTTCATGCTATTTCAGCAAACGTTGCGCCACCGGTGGTACTTGAAGCCACAAATAAAAAATCATTAGAAATAGTGCCGCTCGATGTTTTGAAAGCGCACGAATATATAGCCAACGTTTAAATACACCTAAGAGTAACTAAATCGAAGTCTGCATATTTTACAAATATATGCAGGCTTTTCAAAAATCCAATCTCCTCTTCAGCCTTAAAAACCTTAAAAACCTTAAATTAAAATATAACCATTTGTTTTTAAATTACTTTTCAAACAAATCAACTTACGGCATAGCAGTTGCTTTATTAAGCTTAAGTCACGCTCATCACGCAACATATATATGAGCAACACATTAGTTAAGTAGGAGAAATTATGAGTAACAATAACGAATCAAACAAAACAACTAAATTTACCGCGCCAGGTATGAGTGACGAATCAGCTCAAAAAACAATAGCTACCCTCGATAACCGCATGGTTGCATTGATAGACTTACAACTAACTTTAAAACATATTCATTGGAATGTAGTGGGACCAAACTTTATTGGCGTACACGAAATGATAGACCCACAGGTAGACATTGTGCGCGAAATGACAGACACCATCGCTGAGCGAATTGCGACTCTTGGTGGAGTACCAGTGGGCACTCCAAAATCAATTGTAGATCGCCGAACATGGAGCGAATACTCAATTGGTAAAGGGCTAGTGACCGAGCATTTAGCTGCACTTGATAAAGTATATAACGGCGTTAATGCCGATCACCGCAAAGCAATTGAGACTCTTTCTGAATTAGATCCTGTGTCTGAAGATATGATCACCAGCCAACTGGCTGATCTAGAACAATTTCAGTGGTTTATTCGAGCCCACTTAGAATCATCTACAGGCGAACTAAAAAGCTAATATATTTAAGCTAAGAAAGCCCAGCATTTATATGCTGGGCTTTTTTTTTGCGTAAAAATCACTCTATTTATAATTACATATAGACGTGTATCAGTAAGCTCTAATACAAAATCCATATAAAAACAATAGAAAATTGGTATTACCAAAAAAATAACCAAAATAAAATTTAATGATTTTATACTCCTCATTATTTCGCAAGTTTATAAGCCGTACTCAACCTTTAATGAACACCTCATTATTTTAACATCACTTAAAAAACAAACTAAATACATATAAAAGTGCCGCTAAAAGTTCAAAAAAAACGCTAAAAATGATATTAAATAGTACAAAAAATATAAAAAATGCCCCTGGTAAACATACTTTAATAAAACTCACTCAAAATATAAAAAACAAAAGTAAACCATAAGCCGTTAAATTTATTAAATATAAAAAAATAAATGAACACTTTGTAATACATTTTGTGAATTTTTGGTAAACAAAGGTTGTAATAAAAGCTGAATTGGACTAATTTCAACCATACCACCTGTATGACACAGCACAGGTAAAAGCAGTTAAATTGGTTAACCAAACCAAGTAACAACACACACAATGACGTTAAGTCGTACCCAAACGGGAGAGATACATGAAACTCAATCAAATTACTTCAACATTAACTAATAAACATAAAAGAAGTAGCTCTACAACGATCAGTGCCGCAGCCCTTTTATTAATGGCTTCTTCTAATATTGCAGCGCAAGAGGCTCCAACTGCTTCAGAAACCGCATCTGATGATATTGAAGTTATTGAAGTAAAAGGCATGCTAGGTAGCATGAAAGCTGCGGCAATTCTTAAACGTACTGATGGGCGTATTGTTGATGCTATTGTTGCTGAAGATATAGGTAAATTACCAGACAATAACATTGCAGAAGCACTGCAACGTATTACTGGCGTATCTATTAATACCGACTTTGGTGTGGGTGACAGTGTTTCTATTCGTGGCTTACCTCAAAACCGTGTTGAATTAAATGGCCGCTCTACAATTGGTGACTCTCGTGACGGTATTAGTTTGCAAGATTACCCATCAAGCTTCTTAAAAACAGTAGAAGTAGTTAAATCGCCTACTGCCAATATGATTGAAGGTGCATTAGGCGGAACAGTGAGTTTAAAGACAGTTCGCCCACTAGAGCTGGATAAGCTAACCGCCGCAATCTCTCTTGATGGCGAATACGCTGATAAAACAGAGAATATTGCACCTATTTTTAGCGGCTCAATTGGTAACAATTGGGACTTTGACGAAATGGGTACTTTTGGTGCCATTGCTATGTTTTCATATCAAGATCGTGAAATTCGTCAAGATGAAACATCTAGCCGAGTTAAACCTCAAGATATCGAAATTAACGGTCAAGAAGGTAATACACCTAGTGGTAATGCCATTGTTAGAGATGAGCACAGTGTTGAACAATACGTAGAAAAACGTGAACGTACTGCTGTAAATTTATCTCTTCAGTGGGCACCAACATCTGGTAACGGCATGGTGTACCTTGATTTAAGCGGTACTAAGCGCTCTGGCGAGCAAGCTGGTAATTCTATTTTAGGTGTCGTTGGCTCATTATCAACAGATGCAAACACAACTCAAGGTGCTAACGGCGTAAACAACTACACGCTAACAAACGAATTTGGTATCCCAAAAACATACAGTGACTTTCGTGAAACCGACTCGTTTTCAAATGCACTTGGTGCAGAGTGGAACCTTACTGACAGCATAAAAATCTCTGGTGAAATTGCGGTAGCATCATCAGAAAGCGTAAGGCCTGATTCTGAATTTACACTTCGTCCAATCGAAAAGTCGACCTTTGAAGCTAGCGGTGGGGTTGATTTAGTAAATCATTTATATGATGGTGCATTTTCGCAAAACGGTAATAAATTACCAAGCATCATTCATTCAGATCCAAATGCATTTACCGACCCACAAAACTTAGCATTACGTACTTTTAAAAGTGAAGATAAAAGAACAAACAATGATGAAACAGCGGTTCGTTTTGATATTGAAATGTTCGAACCTCTCAGCAGCTTAAGTTGGGTATCTAAAGTAAAAGCAGGTGTACGTGTTACTAACCGTGATTACGAATACGAACAATACAAAGTAGAAATTAAAGACATTTATAAAAATGCATTTAATGACTCAGATGGTTCATTAGCTACTTTATGGGTTGATGATTTCAATGCTGCATTTCCTGATAGCTTTACTACCGTTAGCCACGACAACTCTTTTGACCAACTAGGACACTCGGGGCAAAATGACCTACTAACCTTTTTAAGCTATAACGGTTTATCTAACCCAGCAAATACTTATGCTCAACTTCAACAATTGCTTGTAGGCACTAACCTAGCTTCAACGGGCAGCCTTTCAGACAACCAAAAGTTTCAAGATAGCGCATACCGCAATGTGGTTGAAGATACAGCCGCAGTGTATGTATCTGCATATTTAGATTTTGATGATATCACCGCTATTGTAGGTGGTCGTTATGTAACTACAGATCTTGAATCAAGCGTGTTCCTTAATGGCGAAAAAGTAACTGGCGAAAACGACTACAGTGACTTTTTACCAAGCTTAAACGTTACTTATAACTACTCAGATGAAACACTATTTCGTTTTGCTGCAGCAAAAGTTATGCGCCGCGCTGACTTTAGCGAGCTAAGCCCTGCGTTTGACGTTAACAACGACATTACGGGTGCAACGCAAGGCTCTATTGATTTAGAACCATACCGTGCAACACAATACGACTTATCTGTAGAGCATTACTTTGATGAAGGTAACGTAATTTCTTTCGCAGTATTTTATAAAGATGTTGAATCTTTCTTAAGCAACGAAAGTAGTTGTGTCGCTTCATCAAGCACTACTGCAGGTCAAAACGTGACTCAGTGGAACCAAGTATGTCAACTTGATGCAGCTGGTGTATCTCAAGACAATTTAGTTTACTCTGATGCAACTGACTTTCCAGTAGATGCTGACGGCTTTAACCATGTTGCAGGCTTACGCGACGCAGGACTAACGGGTATCGATACTGTTAAAAATGTAAATGGTGAAAACGGTTCAGTTCAAGGTTTTGAAGTGGGCTACCAGCAGTTCTTTACAAGCCTACCAGGTGCATTTTCTGGCTTAGGCATCAATGCAAACTACACATATGCAGATAGTGAGCAACCAAATGGCAATCCGTTATTAGATATCTCTAAAAACACTTACAACCTACAAGTATTTTGGGAGTACGAAGGGTTCTCTACTCGTATCGCTTATAACTATCGTGACAGTTTCTTGGATACTGAAAACGAAAAACGTGTAGAAAATATTAACTCTGACGGCAGTATTTCAGCAGAAGGTACTGTTTACGGTAATAACTACCGTGACGACAGAGGCCAGTTAGACTTCTCTGCAAGTTGGGACATTAACGAAAACATTACGCTTGTTGGTAATGCAACGAACTTAACAGGTGAACCTTCAATCTATCTATCTGAACTAGGTGGTGCTTGGAAGTACACTGAAGCGGATCGTCGTTACAGCTTTGGTATTCGCGCAAAATTTTAATATCCCCCTAAAGTTTAGCCTGCTCCTTATTTTTATGAGCAGGCACTTTTTAAAACTATAAAATGGCGCGCGTGTTATCACAACGCAAGCGTCATTTTTTATATCTGTAATTTAACTGTTTTTCAGCATAACAATCCCACATTAATTATCAGCTCGTGTTTTAAAGTAATTTAAAATCATTATTAATTTAAATCATCCCCATTTATTAAAATAACCCCGTGCCCGCTATACTTATTTGAATATTAAATTTACTATCAAAACGTTGTAACTATTAGCAGGAAAACTAAAGTGCTGTCGCGTTTATATAATTTTATGCCCGGTTTAAATACATTGCTGCACTATGAGCGACAATGGTTTGCTGATGATATAAGAGCGGCGCTATCGGTAGCTGCCGTAGCTTTACCTGTTGCCATTGCTTACGCACAATTAACCGGTGTTAACGCCGCCGTCGGGTTATATTCTTGCATACTGCCAATGATGCTATATGCTCTTTTTGGCACTTCTAAACAACTAATAGTTGGCCCTGATGCCGCAACCTGCGCCGTTATTGCAGCTGTAGTAACACCTCTTGCTGCAGGTGACAGCTTTAAGCATTGGCAACTTGTTGTCACCATGACCGCTATGACCGGCTTTTGGTGCTTTATAGCCAGTAAATTTAAGTTAGGTGTATTAGCTGACTTTTTATCTAAACCTATTTTAATGGGCTTACTAAACGGCGTAGCCATCACTATTATTGTTGGTCAATTTTCCAAAGTATTCGGTTTTACCTTTGACGAGCGCTACTTACTTGAACGCCTAGGTGGTGTGCCCACATACCTAGCGCAAACACATGTTCCCACCTTATTAATGGCCTTGTTTACACTTGCTGTTTATTTTGCCATGAAGCGGATAAAGCCCACTTGGCCTTCGTCTATGTTCGCCATTACATTCGGTGCGCTTTTGGTATGGATTTTTGATTTAAAACAATTTGATATAAAAACTATTGGCACCGTAACTGGCGGGCTTCCTGTTTTTAATGCCCCTGTTTTTGATTTAGGGATTATTCGTGAGCTGGTGGTACCCGCACTTAACTTAGCCATTGTGAGCTTTGTAAGTATGATGCTAACTGCTCGTAGCTTTGCAGCTAAAAACGGCTACGACATAGACGCCGATAAAGAATTTAGAGCGCTAGGTATTGCCAATATAGCGTCAGCTCTTTCGCAAGGTTTTGCCGTCAGTGGCGCCGATTCTCGCACCGCTGTTAACGATGCAACGGGTGGTAAAACGCAGTTAGTGTCTATAATAGCCGCTGCCATTATTACGCTCATAGCTGTATTTTTAACAGCCCCACTTGAATTTATTCCAAGTGCAGCGCTAGGTGTTGTGCTTATAATTGCCTCAGTTCATTTACTCGATTTAAAAGCGGTTTGGCAATTAAAGCGAAAAGATAAACAGGCATTTTATCTAGCCTCGGCCACCTTACTTGCGGTGTTATTTATTGGTGTTATCCCTGGCATCACGCTTGCTGTATTACTGGGACTATTTCAGTTTATCCGCACAGTAATGCGTCCAACTGACAATATACTAGGCGTAGATATAAACGGAGTTGTAAGAAGTTTAGATGCAACAGATAAAGCAAAAGCAGTGCAAGGCGTGTTTATTTATCGTTTTAATTCCCCTCTAACTTACTTTAATGCCAGCTACTTTAAACGCAGATTACTAGAGCAATACGCAAGACAAAAAGACGACACTCAGTGCGTAATAATTGATGCTGTACCCTGCTTTACTCACTTAGATTTAAGTGTAATGGCCATGCTTGCCGACTTAGACATTATATTTAAAAAGCGTGATATAAGGCTTGAATTAGCAGGTAGAAAACGCCAACTGCTTTCATGGTTTGAAATTGCAGGAATGACATCAGGTAAAGAAGGTATATACATCCACTCCGACTTATATATCGCCTTAAAAAGGAACAGCGTAAGCCAGCACTGTTTAGAAGTTAGTTTATTCGAATCAGCTCAAAACTAACGTACTACATAAATTTATTAGGAAAAAATACTGTCACCAACCGCTCCTAGACATATAAAATGAAGGGCATGAGGGAAATACATAACTATTATAATTAGTCTGTTTTTTTGCTTTAAAATATAGGGCTATGTTCAGCCCTATTTTATAGCCATCCTTTTTGTTTCGCTATACGTGCTGCATCTATTCGGTTTGTGGCATTTAATTTAGCTATAGCATCCGAGAGATAATTACGCGTAGTTCCCTCGCTTATAAACAACTGCTTGGCTATTTCACTCGTTTTAAGACCGTCACTTGCAAGTTTAAGTGCTTTGCGCTCTTTATCTGTAAGTGGATCGGAGTCATCTAATGCATTAATAGCAAGCTCTGGGTCTATTACTTTTTGACCTTGCATTACTTTTTTAAGGGCATTTATTAATTCTTCACTTGGTGCTTCTTTTAAAATAAAGCCTTTAACACCCGCCGAAAGTGAACGTCTGATGTAACCCGCGCGGGAAAACGTAGTCATTATTACTACTTTAATTGATGGGTGTTTTGCAGCTATTTGTTCACTTAGTTCAATGCCATTTATATTTGGCATTTCAATATCGCTAAGTACAATATCTGGTAGTAATACGTTTGATAAACTAGATAGATGATCAAGTGCAGCTTGTCCGTCGCACGCCTGGCCTATTACTTCTATATTAAAGTCGAGACTTAGTAATGCCGATATAGCATCGCGAACTAACCCTTGGTCTTCTACTAAAAATACTTTGATCATACTTTTTCCTTTACTTGGTATTTTTAACTTTGCTTATGGCAAAGGAATGTGTGCTGTCAGTTTAAATCCATTTTGAATTTCAAATTTCACTTGGCCATTTAATTTTGCTACGCGCTGTTTAATACCCGTTAAACCATTGCCAGGAGTGACATTTTCACAATCACCGTTATTAAATATATTTAGCGTTATGCTTTGTTTAGTTGATGTGAGATTAATATCGCATTGATTGGCTTTACTATGACGTAAAATATTCGTCACGCTTTCTTTAATAATTAAACACAGCTCGCTTTCTATTACTGCAGGTAACACCTGTAAATTAAGCGTTACATTAGTGATAATGTTTTGCTCCTCTAAGCGCTGTTTTAGTTGCTCAACTTGCCCTGTCAGTTGCTGCTGTTTTAAATCGGTTACAGCGTGACGAACATCTGATAAAAGCGCACGGGCTAAATCGGCTACTTGGGTAATTTCATTTCCAGCTTGTTCAAACCGCTCAGCGTTATGTAATTTGTTGGCAAGCTCGGCTTTTAGAGCTATTGATGAAAGTGAATGGCCTAAAATATCATGTAAATCACGAGCTATTCGCTCTCGCTCTGCAATTGCTGCTAATTGCTCTAGTTGGTTTGCATTTTCTTGTTCACGCTTTTTATATTGACGCTCCCTTCTTGCTGCAATGCCGTAGCTAAATAATGCAGCACATAAGATTAAAGCAATCGCTAAAAAGTACTGAACCTTTCCTATATCACCAATATATGCGCTTAATAAAACTGAGAATATAATCGCTAATGCGGCATAAACTCTTTGATGCTTGCTGTATGCATAGCCTGCTATATAGGCTACAAAGCCAAACAAGGTAGGAGTGCCAGTGCTGTAAAAAGTAGCACTGAAGCAAATTAATAGCATTGCTACAAATAACTTAGTTACACCAGTACCTTTACAATTTATTGCCTTTACATATAAAAGAATAAAAGCAATATAAAAAGCTAAAGAAATAACGATTTGCTCACTCGTGAAATGAGCAAAATCGATTATCATCGGAAGTAAGTAAAAGCCAGTAAAAATTAGATGTCCATATTTCCAAAAACCTTTATCGCTTTGCTTAGAAAAGACACTAAGTGAACTCATGCTAATACCTCTGGTATATTATTTTTATTTATAATTTTGTTTTTATTACTAAATATAAATAACACGAAAATACATATCAGCATAAAGCAATATGCGTCACTAATAGTAAAATTTAATGTTTCTAGCGCTTCACTAAGAGTCAAACTAAATAAAATTAAGGAATTCATAACTACCTCCAATTAAGTAGAGTAATTATGCCAGTGTGCAAAAATAATGTGAGTGTGGAATGTCATTAACTTTACTGACATTTGTCATGTATTAAAAAATCATCTCAAGAATTTCTAACCGATGCTAATATGCTAAAAAAGCATAACAAGGAAACTAAATGCAACCCCAACAGCAAAGCCTGCTTTATTTACATATTGCCGTATTACTTTTTGGCGGAACCGCTCTATTTGCAAAGCTCATTGGTTTAAATGCACTTGATATAACCGTCTATAGAACCGCAGTTGCTGGCATTGCGATTTGGTTTTTGCTAAGTATGCAAAAAAAGCCTATTAAGCTTAATAAACCTAAAGATTATTTAATGGCTATATTGCTCGGTGTGGCGGTAGGTATACATTGGGTTACCTACTTTGCAGGTATGCAAATGGCGGGTATAACAATTGGGATGCTCGCATTTTTTAGTTATCCAGTAATTACTGTATTTTTAGAGCCTTTATTTAATAAGAGTAAACCCAAAGCTAAAGATATACTTAGTGCAGCGGTGGTTATATTAGGTATTTACCTTCTTGTCCCTACTGCCAGTTTAGGTGATGACGTAACTCTTGGAGTGATAACAGGCGTAGTGTCAGCATTCTTTTTTTCAATAAGAAACATCACTCACAAACGTTACTTTAGCCAATACGGTGGCCCACAAACTATGTTTTATCAAACCTTGGTTGCAAGCCTTATGCTATGTGCATTTATAAAAGTACCTGTGTATGAAGTAAGTAACCATGATTTGTTATTAATTTTGATTGCAGGGGTAATATTTACAGCTACGCCTCATTCACTATTTGCAGCCAGTTTAAAACATTTATCTGCAGCTACTGCGGGGCTCATTTCTTGCCTTCAACCTCTCTATGGCACACTATTAGCGATTATTATAATACATGAACGCCCATCAGCAATGACACTAATAGGTGGCACATTAATTGTTAGTGCCGCCTGCTTTGAAACTTGGTCAATCACAAAAAAGGCACGTAAATGAAAGTATTTGCACACAGAGGCGCAAGCGGACATTTCCCAGAAAACACTAAAAGTGCTATTTTAGAAGCGCTAAAAATAGGTGTAGATGGCATTGAAGTAGATATACAAAGTGCTATTGATGATTACATGTTAATCCACGATTCATGGCTTGATAGAACGACTAATGGCACAGGTAAGGTCAATGAATTTGACGCTGTAACAATAGCCAAGCTTGACGCGGGAAATGGTGAGTATGTACCTAACTTACAGCAGTTATTAGATTGGAATAACGATAAAACATTACTCAACCTAGAGCTTAAGCATACTTTTGAACTTGAAAAACTTGCGACTCAACTTGAATACAATATAAGCATGGGAAAAATATCACGTACCAATGTTTTAGTATCATCGTTTGATCACCATCAATTACTGTGGCTTAAAAACCGTTTACCATGGTTGAAAATAGGCGTACTAACGTCTTCTATACCTATAAGCTATGCAAAATTTGCTGAAGATTTAAATGCCTATAGTGTGCATGTAGATAAAAATTTTGTTAATAAAGCATTTGCTAATGATGCAAAGCAACGCGGACTAAAAATTTATGCCTACACGGTAGACAAAGAGCAAGATATAGCACTAATGCTCGAATATGGTTTAGATGGGATTTTTACCAACTACCCGGCACAAACTAAAGCATACTTACTATCGTTAGATCATAGTTAAACACATCTATACTCCTTACATAGAACGTAAGAGCACTAATACCATAAAGGTTTCAGTAAAATGAGTAGCTACATGAAAATTTATAATTACATCGAGCAGACCTTCTTTTTCACATTAACACGTAAAATTGTAGGCAATCTAAGTTTTGTATTTCTATTTCAAGCCATCACTCTGTTTTGGTTGTACCAAAGCCTTAGCGAACAACAAAGTACAGAGCTATTTTGGCTTTTAACACTAGTAATTGTTATGGGGTTTGGTTTTACACTTTCGTATATGCGTTTTTTAATCGTGCGTCCTATTACCGCGATGCGCGATACACTAATAAAAATAAACCAACAAGATGCTAATTTAGCCGCAAAACTTCCACATTTTTCGTATGATGAATTTAGAGATTTAAGTACCCAATACAACACTTTCACCACTCACTTAGGCGAACTACTAAATACAACTTACAGTAGCGCTGAAGCCAGTGCCAATAGTAATAAAGCCGTTACCGAATCAATGAAAAATACGGACAACTCAAGCGAGCAACAAATACATTTAAGCCACAGTATAATTAATGCGAGTATGCAAATAACGCAAAGCTTACAAAACATAGTCATTAATACCGACAGTGTCCATAACGTTAATAATGAACATCTAAACTTTGTAAAACTCTCAGCTAAAGAGCTTTCAGCGCTTGTCGAACAAGTTAAATTAATCACTAATATGCTAGGTAGTTTTTCAAATACGGTCGCAGGTTTAAAAGAAAACAGTGAAAATATACGTAGTATTTTAAAAATGGTTGAAGAGTTTTCAGATCAAACCAACTTATTAGCACTCAACGCTGCAATAGAAGCAGCCCGAGCAGGTGAAGCTGGACGAGGCTTTGCTGTAGTTGCCGATGAAGTCCGTACGCTTTCTATAAAGGTAAGTGGCGCAACAAGACAAATTAGTGATTTTATTACCCAAATGAATGAGCTAGTAAACGAAACAAATAAAGAGTCAGAGCAACTGATCACCCACTCTAATAGCGCACAAAGTGCAATTAGTGCAACGTCTGACGGGTTTAGCAAGATGCTTAATGAATTTGAGCAAAATCAGCAACAATTGAAGCAAATAGCCAGTGCCGTGCATCTGCTTGAGCAAACACAAACTCAAACTCATCAATCTGTTGAGCAAATTGTAGAGCTAGGTGAGCAAGCTAAGCAATTAATCGACACTGCTGTGGCCGATAGCGAAAACTCTCAGCAGCTAAGCTTACAAACTCAACAACAGTTAAAACGTTTTGTACTGTAGCAAAACGTTTTAACTTATTAGAGCCTGTTGGTCTTTTAGGATTAAAATTTTTTCTACCTAGAGACAGCGCATGGTAGGCATCTATGCTGCGTTATCGACTATTTATGGGGAACAACCATACAACATAGCTTTGCCTTACTTAAAAACCAAACTCACTGCTTTAAATTCAACCCGAAAGATAAACAAGCCCTAGTAAATATGGTAAATTACGCAGCTATTAATTTAAGTGTGTAAAGTGTGTGAGCAACCCAACCCCAGACTATGAAAAATTAGCCCTGCAAATAAAAACCTGGGGACAAGAGCTTGGCTTTAGCGAAGTGGGTATTACCGATATTGACCTAAGTAAGCACGAGGCTCAACTGCAACGTTGGCTTGATGCTGGCTTTCATGGTTCAATGGACTACATGGCTTCACACGGCATGAAACGCGCTCGCCCAGCTGAATTAGTACCTGGCACACAGCGTGTAATATCAGTAAAAATGAATTACCTCCCACCCGATGCTGGCTTTGCAAAAACCTTAAAAATAAAGAAAAAGCATATATAAGCCGATACGCACTGGGTCGTGATTATCATAAATTAATGCGTAATCGATTAAAAAAACTCGGCCAAAAAATAGAACAAGAAATTGGTGAATATGGCTTTAGACCCTTTGTAGATTCAGCCCCAGTACTTGAACGTCAACTCGCCGAAAAAGCGGGTTTAGGTTGGCGTGGTAAGCATTCTTTATTAATTAATCAAGAAGCAGGATCGTGGTTTTTTTTAGGCGAGCTATTTATTGATTTACCACTGCCAATAGACGCCGAAAACACCTTTGAAGGCTGCGGTAAATGCGTTGCCTGCATCACTCTTTGCCCAACAGGCGCAATTGTAGAGCCTTATGTCGTTGACGCACGTAAATGCATATCGTACTTAACAATAGAGCACCAAGGGCCCATTCCTGAGCAATACAGGACTTTATTGGGTAATAGAATTTATGGCTGCGATGATTGTCAGTTAGTATGCCCTTGGAATCGTTATGGCCAAATTACTGACGAAAACGATTTTCACCCGCGCACTCAATTAAAAGACAAAGATTTACTTGAGTTGTTTGCTTGGGATGAAGCTACTTTTTTAAAAAATACCGAAGGCAGTCCTATTCGCCGTATTGGTCACGAACGTTGGTTACGTAACTTAGCAATAGGGTTAGGTAATGCACAATTTAGTCCCGCTATTATTTACGCCTTACAAGACAAAAGCCAAATATGCAGTGAACTTGTTTTAGAGCATATTGAATGGGCACTTTCCCAACAAAATGATAAACAACGAGTAGCGCTTCGTAAAACAGCTAGGTTAATCAGAATTGTAGAAAAAGGCTTACCCAGAGATGCATAATGCAGTTGATGTAAGCCTTTAAAGTAACATTATTTAGTTAAATATATTTAGTCTGAACTCTGGTTAAGAGATTTACTAACATTTGAATAATAACTATATTTAAACTTATTCCCTCTAGCCAGAGACTTCCAGTAAAACAGGCGAACTTGCATGTCAATCGCGGGCCTATTGCAAGAAAATTCAACGCAGTCAGTGCTGAACAAACTGCTTAAGATAGATTTATTATCCAGTCCTCAGGTTACTTAGCTCTTTAAAAGTAATGACAGGTCTTGTTCAATCTCAGCAAAAGAGGCTTTAACTTCTTGAACTGACTCCTCTCTTGCAATTGAATTTTGAATTGTTTCATCTACTTTTTTGTAAATAAAAACCTCTTGGTCCTCATCTAATCCCATTGTTGGTATTCGCACTTCAAGATCTTCTTGTAGTTGCTTAAAAACTCTTTCGTTATTTTTACGATTATCGTTAAGTAAGCCAATTAAACTATGAAATTTACTATGTACGGAATTTGCGACCGTATTTAGTCGTTCTTGCTGGGATACAAGTATTCTTTTGGTCATTATTGCTCGTAATTGCTGCTCTGTAACACTGACAATAAAACATACGTGGTCACGAATTCGTCCATGCTTATCTGGATCATGATCCGGCATATTTAAAACCAGCAAGCTTATGTATTCGTAGTTAACCAAAATTCGATGTGAAAATTCGTGCAACCGACCTTTACTTTTAAGCATTTCAAATAGTTCAATAACAATCGGTGAACAAACCCCATGTAACGCAAAATGCTCTATAACATTCGCATATCGAAACTCTACGTTACTTTGCAAATTAAAAGACTGTAGACAATCTATGAGCGCTTTTCCTAAACTTTGGGGATCATTTATAAAACCAATATTTTCAACATAATTAACTATTTGCCCCATTTCACTACTGTTAGCCATCGCATTAAATGCTGTAGAAGTTGCATCTTCAACTTGTTTTTCAAGACTCTCTTTCTCTACCAGCACTTGATTCAAATTATTTAATTTAGACTTGAGTTCGTCATGTCCAAACGGTTTAACAATATAATCTTCTGCACCAACAGAGTAACCTTCCATACGTTCCTCAACCGTCCCCCTTGCTGATACAAACATCACAATTATATGCGCGGTATTTGGGTTGGATTTAAGGCTATTACAGACTTCGTAACCATTCATTTGTGGCATACTCACATCCAGCAATATAACCTGAGGCATATAGTCCTCTACCATACTCAAGCACTCTGGACCGCTAACGGCTACCTTTAATTCAAAATCGAGGTCCTCCAGAATCTCTTCTATAATTTCAAGATTAAAGGGTTCGTCATCCACTGCGAGTATTTTTGTTAAAGCCATCGTTTCATCATCCATTTAAATTCTAAATATGCTACTTCAAACACTTGTTTAAAAAATTAACTGCTTTGCAGTGCTAAGTGTTCGTCTAGGTTTATTTTAAGTGGTATTTGTATACAAATAGTAGCGCCGCCATTAGTGTTATTTAAGGCTGTAATATTACCTTGATGCAAAGAAACAAACTCCCTACATAATGCAAGGCCTAACCCTGTTCCACCAGCTCCGCTATTGGTTTTACTGCTTTGTACAAATTTAGTGAAAATGTCTTCAAGTTCATCCTCAGGTATACCAATACCATTATCGATAACGGCTATTACTGCAAACTCGTTCTCAGATGCCAATTCCACTTTAATTTTACTTTTTGGCTCACTAAACTTTAATGCGTTACCTAATAAATTACACATTAATTGATTAATTTGTTCCTCATCACACAGAGCGACTACCGGGTTAGACTGCACTGAAAAAATGATTTCAATCTCTTTTTCCATTGCAGTTCCAGCGACATCATCAATACTCGTTCTAATGATATTAGCTAAATTATGTGTTCTAGGATTGAAAGGAAATTTACCCACATCAAGCTTGGATAGATCCAGTAAATTATTAAGTAATGAAAGTAACCGTTCTCCACTGGATTCAATTCGAGACAAGTACTTAAATAATTTTTCTTCCGCAAAATCACCAACCTCTAATTTATTTAAGCCAAAACGAGAAAAGCTTAAAATTGAATGCATTGGTGTGCGAAGTTCGTGAGACATGTTTGCTAAAAATTCTGATTTACTCAAATTGGCGGCTTCAGCCACATTTTTAGCGTGCTCTAACTGTGAGGTACGCGCCCTAACTTGTTCTTCTAAAATATCTTTTGCTTCAAGTAGCAACTCTTCTTTTTGTTTTAAGTGCGTTACATTTTTAAAAATAACTGCCAGCGCAATTTCACCATGGTGATCTATTTCATTAAAAGATCCCACAAGAGGTATATAACCCCCTAGTGTTTTTGTTAAACGTAAATCGCAACTAAACTGTCGATTACTATTTAAAGTCAAAATTTTATCTTTAATTCCTGCGCTTGAATCAACATCTAAAAAATCAAAAAGAGACTTACTTTCTAATTCATTAAACGGTAAATCAAATAGCTTTAAGCAAGCATCATTCGCTTCGATAACTTTACCACCGCGCTCAAATAACATAATTGCATCGGGTGTATGCTTATAAATAACTTGTAATAAGCTATCCTTTTCAATAAGCGCATCTACGGTGTCTTGAAGCCTTTCTACTAACTCTGCATTATGTCGTTTCAATAATTCGGTTTGCCATAGCTTATGGACCGACTGCAAAAGAATACTATCGTTAAGGGGTTTAATGAGTACATCTTCAACTCCCTCACGAATAGCCTCAATCATGGACACTTGATCAGGGCGTGACGTAAAAAGTAAACACCTACAATGTGGCTGCTTTAATTTTAGGCTAGAAAATATACCCAACCCAGTTACATCACCAAAACTAAAATCACTAATTAATATATCAATTTTAGTATCAACGGATATTGCCAATACTTCATCTAAATTTGTCGCGGTGTGGGTGTTTATATGAGCGCCTACTAAGCTGCTTTTCATTTTTTCAAGACGCTCAGGTATATGATCAACCAGTAAAATAGTGGGTAATTGAAGAATATGGTTAGAGCCAAGCTCTAATAAACTCTCAAGTAGAGAAGTTATCTCCTTATTAGAAAAAAATGGGTAAACTACAGTTGCATTAGCAACAGCATGATTAAGCTCACTAAATGCGTTTAGTTGTTCACCATTTTCAGCTTTTGGAGCAAGCAACATAAACCGTGATTGTGAGACCTTAGCAATCAACGGTTCAATAGAAATAACAGGTACTCCATGCGCCACTATAATTAAATCATACGCATCAACATTTATATGCATATCGAGCATAGAAAAATGAATTAATTCAACCTCACATCCAATTAACTCTAAAAGTACTTTTACTCGCATTGCGATAATAGTGCTGCTGTCTACTACTAATATTTTCCGAATCATCAAGCTACACTTTAAAAATAATTAACTTAATATATTAATAGCGTAGCCTATTATTGTTTAGTTAGCATAGGTTCTTAGCGTTATTTCATAAGAATTTTTTACCTAAAAGAGATACGAACTTTATTCTACATGTTTTCCGAAAATAGTAAGGCTATAAAGCTTACTATCCATCATAGCGACATTGGGTAACTCTCCCCAAACATCGAAGCCAAAATGTTTAAATAGATTTACACTTGGTAAGTTGTGGCTAAAAATAAATCCTAGCAATACGCGTATATTTAGTTGTTTAGCTTGGATTTGTGCAAATTCCATCAACTTTTTGCCAAGCCCTTTACCTTGTGCTTTTGCGGTAATATATATGCTCATTTCAACAGTACCATCGTAAGCTGGGCGACCATAAAATGATTTATAACTAAGCCATGCGAGTATTTTGTTATTCTCACAGTAAACATAAATAGGTCTTTTTTGTGTATGGCTATTAAACCACTCACGCTTTTCTTCAACGGTCACTTCTTCAGTGTCAGCAGTCACCATTCGACCAGCAATAGTCTCGTTGTAAATTGCTACGATTTCGCTAAGATCATTTATAGTTGCTAAACGGGTTGTCATAATAGATTGCATGGTTGATCAATTTTCTCCATATTAGCGTATGATCATCCACTCAAACAATCGTAAAGTTTAGGTCGTTAGCTATGCTAAAAAAAATATTACTCGGGTTAGGGGTTTTATTAATAAATACACCACTTCATGCTCAAACAGAATCAATTGATAAGCACGTGGCCACAACATGCCAAGATTTTACTAACGTCAATATACGTAAGTTACGTTCTGAAGAGTCAATCAACTTATGTCAGTTTAAAAATAAGCCTTTATTGATCGTTAATACAGCCAGTAACTGCGGTTTCACACCTCAATTTAAAGGTTTAGAAGCACTTTATAAACAATATAAAAGTCAGGGGTTAGTTGTCTTAGGGTTTCCTTCTGACGATTTCTTTCAAGAAGAAAATGATGAAAAAGCGACAGCTAAAGTCTGCTTTATTAATTATGGGGTTACTTTTCCTATGTTTGCTACCAGTGAAGTACGAGGCAGTGATGCCAATCCTATTTTTAAACACCTAAATGAGCAAACTAGTTCCCCTAATTGGAATTTTTATAAATACCTAGTATCTGCAGATCGCAAAACAATTTTACGATTTAACAGCAAAGTGTCACCTGACTCAGAAAAGATGATTACGGCAATTGAAAATACACTTTCTAATAATTAAGTTTATACTGGTACAATTAGTTGAAACTAACTAGAATGACATTTCATTAGGTTAAAAAAACACCACATAATAAGCGGGAGATTTTATGACAGTGGCAAGCGCACGACACATATTAGTAGATAGCGAAGCACAATGCTTAGACTTAAAAACAAAAATTGAACAAGGTGAAGATTTTGCTGAATTAGCAAAAAACCACTCTAACTGTCCTTCAGGTCAAGATGGCGGCGCCCTTGGCGAGTTTGGACCGGGCATGATGGTACCAGAATTTGATAAAGTGGTGTTTTCTGCGCCTATTAACCAAGTACAAGGCCCAGTACAAACACAATTTGGTTATCATTTACTTGAAGTTACTAGCCGTTCAGAATAAATTTTTGTATTGTAAGTAAAACTTCTAAAAGCCGCTTTTGCGGCTTTTTTAATGAGCAATTAATACCAACTTTCTTATACCAACCCGCAATAATACTTAATCAATCTGCGATATTAAATCTGACGCTAGCTACGTTAAAAACTTCTGATATAGAACAAATAACGAAATTTTTCCTTGTTATCGACACGATTTTCTTACTTCAAAATAGATTATTTAATTAAGCGAATTGGTATTATATATTGAGTCTATTTAACGATAAGAAAACTGCGCTAGAACTAGGCAAAAATTTTTACTAATATATTGAACCATAATGGTATTTAAATTTATTGTTCTCTAAGAGCTATTTAATCGCGGCGTGAGTTTTATAACCTAGTGGGCTAAGTAAAAAAACCGAGCAACAAAGAGTAAATAGCTCTAGACAGAACCTTACAGGCAGCTCATGTTTAACCTCGAAAGATAAACAGGTCCTAGCCAGAGGTTTTCAGTGAAAACAAGGCAAGTTTACGCGCCAATAGTGGGCCAATTACAAGTAAGTTCAACGCAGTTAGCGTTAAAAATAACTGACTAGGGTAAGTTTATTATCCAGAATTCAGATTACTTACGCTTTAATTTCATAAAATGAACATATTGTTGAAACATTAAACTATTTAACTGCCCATTTAACTGGTGATGAATTTAAAGGCTGTGAATGCTTCAACATCAGTTTATACTGCCCGCTTGATTGGATTTGCTTTCGTTTGTTGACTCATTTTTGACAACATTCGTAATTTATTGCTTGTCATAAGTAATATAACCAACGCCAAGCAGCTATAGATACTAATCCTAGTCACTAATTAAAAAGGTAAACACATGAGCGATATCGAAATTGAATCACAACTAGTTAACTTTGTAGAAAAAGTACGTGTTAGCGAAGTAATTTGGGCGCTAGGTGCAGAAGATAATGGCTTTGTAGTATGTGATTCAAATCAATTTGACGAAACTGACGTATTACTACTTTGGGAAAGCGAAGAAGCTGCCAAGGCACAATGTAAAGAAGAATGGAAAGACTACAGCCCTGTAGAAATTAATCTTGACGAGTTTTTAGATGCTTGGGTTGAAGATTTAAGCGAAGATAACGCACTAGTTGGTATTAATTGGAATGATGACCAAGTATGTGTGGAAATTGAACCTGTTGGTCTAGCTCGCGCATTAAGCGAATAAACAGATAGCGTAGCTTATTATAAAGTTACTAAAACCCAACAAGTCCGCTGCTCGTTGGGTTTAATTGATTTTAATCTCAACGACACTCGCATCTTACTGTGGTTTGAGTATAAAATATAACACGTCTTTATTTTCAAGGTATTGCGTTGAAAACCCATCTTGGCCGTCGTCCTTTTTCAGCTATGGAGCTGCATACACTTTATAATGGATATATATACGGTGATGTTAAAGTTATGCGCGAGCAACCAAAACATTGGCACTTTTGGCTGCCCTTAATTTCATATTATAGTGGTGCTTACAGTGACGAAATTGGTTACTTAACACTTGATGATCTAATTTTTAAACAAAATATTTTATGTTTTAGTTTTCATACTCACGGAAAAATAAAGCCCCGCTTAGTCCCTGTACACAAAGCGCTTATAAATTATGGTCTTAATGAATATATAGCGTTTATTAAATCGCAAAATCAACACCGATTGATGTTCGACTTGCCCGCAAAAACTGGCAGGTACAGTGAAAAAGTGCGTATTTGGTTTTCAGGTGAAGGTGAGCGAGCCGGCTATTTACAAAAGTGTGATATACCAAATGTTGATCAACTCGGCATGAAAACAGCAATAAGCAGCTTACGCCTCAACTTTGAGCAACAAGTTCGTATACATGCTCTGCAGGCTAACTCAAAAGACGCCTTTAATTACCTCATGGGATTTAACGAATATTCACATAATGAATTTAACAACGTGCTTTTATTAAATAACGTGATCCAAAAAATACGTGTTATTAACTCACACCTGCATTGGCAACGTTTTATAACACGTGAAAGTCACTGACAAACTTTGTTACTATTTCCCCTTAAAGTCACTGTTATAATCAATTACTCTATTTAAAAAAGCTGTTAGGATATCCACATCCCTAATTATATACGCATAAAAAAGCCTATTTAGGGTAATTTCTAACAACAACAATCTAGGGATCATTATGTTTCTCAAAAGCCTCTTAACTGTGAGCGTTGCGCTGGCAATGAATGCTGCAAACGCTAACGAATTTGTTATCGAAAAACTCGCAAAACCAAGCTCGCAAAAAGTATCGCTAACACTCGACCCAAGCCAAGATACATTCACAGGGATGACAGAGATTTCCCTAGAAGTACTAAAACCAACAAAATACATTGAGCTAAATGGCGTTGCTTACGCTGTTAAAATGGCGCAACTGCTTGGCGACGAAAGCTGTGATTTAAACAACGAAATGCTTAAAACAGGCAAAGTTAAATTTAGTTGTGATGAGCAAATTCAACCAGGTAAATACACGCTTAAAGTTGATTTTTCAGCGCCATATAATCGCCAAAGCGTAGGCTTGTACAAAACGCTAGACCAAGGTACGCCTTATTTATTTACTCAGTTTGAAATGAGCGACGCACGTCGTGCGTTTCCTGTTTTTGACGAACCTAGCTATAAAATTCCATTTCAGTTAACGATTACTGCGCCTACATCACAAAAAGTATATTCAAATACGCCTGAGCTTAAAGCAATCGTTAATGGTGATATGACCACACACTACTTTGATAAAACGCCGCCAATTCCTTCATACTTAGTCGCTATGGCTGTTGGCCCGTTTGAAGAATTAGAAATAAAAGGTATGCCAATTCCTGGTCGTGTAATTACCCCACAAGGTAAAATCCACTTAGCCCAATACGCTAAAGAAAACATGCCAAAAGTACTAGGCGCACTTGAAGCGTATTTTGGTATTCCTTACGTTTACAAAAAATTAGACTCAGTAGCGGTACCAGAGTTTCCATTTGGCGCAATGGAAAACTCCGGCTTAGTAACCTACCGAGAAGATATTTTATTAGTTGATCTAGCTGCAGCAACACGCAGTAAAAAACAGCGTAATGTATCAATTATAGCTCACGAACTTGCTCACCAATGGTACGGTAACTTAGTAACCATGAAGTGGTGGAACGACTTATGGTTAAACGAAGCGTTTGCTAGCTGGATGGCTGCAAAAATTACTAAGCAGCTTAACCCTGAGTTTGAATCGCACTTAGACCTGCCACAAAACAACGTAATGGCACTTGATGCACGCCTAAGCACTAAGCCTATTCGTAAGCCAATTAAAACTGAAGCCGACATTATGGACGGTTTAGGTCTTGCTTACAGTAAAGGCAGCTCAGTACTTGCTATGGTTGAAAACTGGATTGGCGAAGATGCATTTCAAAAAGGTATTCAAAGTTACTTAAAAGAGTTTTCATTTAAAAATGCTGAAGCAGCCGATTTGTGGGAAGCACTTGGTAAAGCTTCAAATAAAGATGTAGCGGGTGTTTTAAAATCGTTTATTGAGCAATCTTCTTTTCCGCTGGTTGAAGTAACTCAACAAGGTAGCAAAATAACTATTTCACAAAGCCGCTTTGTAAACGCAGGCGTTGATGCGCAAGAGCAGTTATGGAATGTACCGGTGGCAATTAAATATGGCGCTGGCGATAAAGTAAAAACAGCAAACGTATTACTTAATAAACAAAGCCAAACGCTAGACTTAGACTTTGAACCAGAGTGGATTTATCCTGACCAAGGAGCACTAGGCTACTACCGCTGGGTAATGGATGACGCACAATTTAGCGCACTTGTTAAAAAGGCGCCAAGCGTATTGAGTGACCGTGAACGCTTAGCGCTGTTATCGGCTACTGACGCGCTACTTGATGCTGGTGTTATATCTGCTGCTAAGTTAATGCAAACACTTGAAGTGTTCGTAAGCGATAGACACCCTCGCGTAGCAAATACCGCACTAGGTTACTTAGTATCGCAACAGCGCACTTTTAAAGACGATAGCAATAAAGACCTATGGCCTGAATTTATTCGCGGTGCAGTAACGCCTGCTGCTAAAAAGTATGGTTTAGAAGCAAAAGCGGGTGAAGATGGTGCTATTGCACAACTTCGTGCAGCCGTTGTATCACGCTTAGGTTTTGATGGTGAAGATCAAAACGTCATCAATAAAGCCAAAGAACAAACGCAAGTTTATTTAAATGATCCACAAAAAGTAGACCCATACTTAGCGGGTACGTACTTAACTCTTGCTGCTTTTCATGGTGACAAAGCGCTGCTTGATCAATTCATGACAACGTTCAAAACAACTAAAGATCCGCAAGTGCGCACAAACATGCTTGCAGCTATGGGCTTTTTTGGTAAACCTGAGTTACAAAAAACAGTATTAGCTTATAGCTTAACGGATGAAGTAACGGCATCTGACATGCGTACTATTTTGTCAGGTCAAAGTTACACAGATGAGCGCCAAGCATTATTTATTGATTGGGTTTACAGTAACTACGATAAAGTAACAGCAAGCTTACCGCCGTTCTTTATACCTAACTTACCTTACTTTACAACGACGAGTTGTAATGCAGAAAGCTTAGCGACAACAAAAACCTTCTTTAACGAAAAAGTAGCTGATGTAGCAGGCTACGCGCGCACATTAAGTAAGCTTGAAGAAAGCACAAACGATTGTATTGCGCTTAAAACACGCGAACTTGAATCGGTTAATAGCTTCTTAAAAAGTAAGTAATTATTAGGTTTATTGAGCTATAAAAATACAAAAGCCGCTGAATATAAATTCAGCGGCTTTTTACATTTATGTTTTATTAATTACCAATAATCATAGTTAGCTTAGCTATAAAGTCTTTTGCTGCTTGCTCAGAGTTTATTTTAAATGCCACACCATAGTGAATAGGTTGAGCGCTTTTAAAAATACGCGTAGGAAAGCGTGTCATCTCACTGCTATGAAAGTACCCTTGCGCACGCGTTACGCCATCAATATCATTAAAGTCATCGCTAAACACCTCAAATGCTGGGCGAATTACTATTTTACCCTTGCCGCTTTCGCTGTGGGTATAAAATGCTTCTTTAGAGTTTACTAACATGTACTCTGCAATATTTTTAATCTTAAAATTACTTCTGCACTGTAATTTAATAAGCTGCTCTGTCAGCTCGTCTGCACTATAAGCCACGTGTAATCCCTATTAGTTAATTTGCGCATTAGATTAACGCATACACACAATAAAATCTGAATTTATTTGTCTGCTTTACTTTGTTATATCACATACAAAAGCGAGCTTTTCATTGTTGTAACTCATTCTTGTTATATTTTTTTCGCAGTAGGTGCTTAAATTAAGCCATTGCGATATTTCATCACTTCCATCAAGTTTACGCTGATAAACGCGGTTTTTAATAGCATAAGCAATGGTCGTATTATCTTTTAAAATAAAATCTTGAACTTGAGCCGGTAACCTTAATAGGTCTTCAACTTGTTTATCTTGCGGATTAAAACTCGCTAAAATGTGTTGCTCGTTTTTAGTGTAACTAAATAAAAATGCAGCCATTGAGTTGTTATAAATAAGCGTTCGCCCAATATTACTGGCTGCTATTTCCCCCTTCGCTTGTGCAACAGAAGTATATTGAAGAGTATGAGGCTTTCCTAAAATGAACATCACTAAATCATTTTGAACACCCCATGCATGGTACCCAACAGGTTCAATCCAATCAAAAATACGACTTGGCGCATCTTCATTTTTGAGTGGGTATTGCCACAATTTTTGCTTACCGTCAGCTTCTACAACAATCGCTGATATCGCATCACCACTTGGCATAACCGTTGGTGAATATTCGCTTACTGGAGAATTAGTTATATTGCTGATTTGTTTTGATGTTAAGTCATAATAAGCAATATCGGTTTGGCTTTGCTCATCAGTAATTACTTCATGAGTAAAGTATAAACCTGTATTTGTTAAATGTGGCTGGTTGTTATAACTGTTTTTATCACTCACAATACTAACTTGTACCCCATAAGGCGTATTTAAATCAGCAAGTAATACTTGGCTTTTTGGCATGCTAGCCTGCACCACAATTGGGCTAAGCGCTGCTATAGAAAATAATCCAAGTAATGGTTTAATAAGTTTCATGCTTTCTCTCGTTTTAATTTTAAGCACCTCATGATAACGTTATTTGCTGATGGCGTCACTTGAGCTAAGTCAGTCAACTCTTAAGATACCCAAACGACTTAAAATAATGTTAAGTTTAGTCTGGTTATAAAATCGGCTCCTAAAAAAGAGAATTAACATGTCAGCTAAAAATCCTATTATTGCGATTACGGGTTCGTCTGGTGCAGGCACAACCACCACAACCAATGCAATTAAACATATTTTTCGTAGCCTTAATATTGAAGCGGCTTTTATCGAAGGGGATAGCTTTCATCGTTACACTCGCCCTGAAATGGATAAAAAAGTACGCGAAGCACAGCAAGAAGGTAAGCACATAAGTTACTTTGGCCGAGAAGCCAATGACTTTGGTGCCCTCGAAACTTTATTTAATCATTATGGTGAAACTGGGCAAGGTAAATTACGCCGCTATTTACATACATTTGATGAAGCGGTTCCGTACAATCAGTTACCGGGCACCTTTACTCCTTGGCAAGAGCTTGAGCATAATACTGATATTTTATTTTATGAAGGTTTACACGGTGGTGTAGTCGATCAAGATGTAGACGTTGCTAAGCATGTTGATTTATTAATAGGCATGGTGCCTATTATTAACCTTGAGTGGATTCAAAAACTGATACGCGATACCTCTGAGCGAGGTCATTCACGTGAGGCTGTTATGGACTCAATTGTCCGTAGTATGGATGATTATATTAATCACATCACGCCACAGTTTTCTCGAACTCATATAAATTTCCAACGAGTGCCGACCGTTGATACTTCAAATCCATTTAGCGCTAAAGATATTCCATCGCTTGATGAAAGCTTTGTAGTTATTCGCTTTAGAGGTATTGATGATGTTGATTTTCCTTATTATTTACGCATGATCGAAGGCAGTTTTATGTCTCGTATAAATACGCTTGTAGTACCTGGTGGCAAAATGGGCTTAGCAATGGAGCTGGTTCTTACTCCACTAATTAAAGATATTATTTTGAAAAAGCGTGCACTGGAAAACTTAGCACCTCTGGATATACCTATTTAACTCCTCTTCTAAGGTTGGGTTCTCTCACGTACACTGCTGATTTTTAGTAACAATAAGGGACATTGTGTTGTACTCATTAAAAATTATTGTGGGTTCTAAAAACCCTGTAAAAATTAACGCGGCTAAATATATTTTTGCAATGTATTTCCCTGATCATGAAATTGATTGCCAAGGTGTTGATGCCCCATCCAATGTGCCCGATCAACCTATTGGCGAAGACGAAACACGCATTGGCGCGCAAAACCGCGTTGATTACTGCAAAGAACATTACCAAGCTCACTATTACGTGGCAATGGAAGGCGGTGCAGAGCAGTTTAGCTATGGCCCAGCAACCTTTGCCTATGTAGTTATTGATAATGCCTTAAATCAAGTTGTAGGGCGCAGCAGTAACCTCCCCTTACCTCAAGTACTTTATAATGCATTACTTAAAGGTGAAGAGCTTGGCGATGTAATGGACAAGGCATTCAATACCACCAATATTAAGCAAAAAGGGGGCGCTATTGGACTACTTACAAACAATCATGCCACGCGTGAAAGTACGTATACACAAGCACTCACTTTAGCTATGGCGCCATTTTTACACTCTGAGCTATACAGCCAAACAAATTAATTTAGGAAGTTTAATGAAATACAGCTATGTATTGTTTGACGCAGACGAAACCTTATTTAGGTTTGATATTTTAGCGGGCATGACTCGCATGTTTAAAGCTTACAACGTAGATTTTAGCCAAGACGATTATATTCATTATCAAAAAACCAATAAGCAGCTGTGGATTGATTATCAAAACGGTTCTATAACTGCTGATTACTTACAAGTAACTCGCTTTAATGAATGGGCTGCAAAGCTAAATGTGCCAGCAAAAGAGCTAAACGATGCTTTTTTAGATGCTATGGCGCAAATTTGCGAGCCATTACCTGGCGCTATAGAACTTTTAAATAAGCTTAAGCCAAATGCTCGACTAGGTATTATTACTAACGGATTTGCCCGCCTACAAACAGTACGTTTAGAACACACTGGTTTAAAAGATATGTTTGAATGGTTGGTTATATCTGAGCTTGTTGGCATAGCAAAACCGAATAAAGCGATTTTTGAACACACATTTGAGCTAATGGGTAACCCAGATAAAAGCGAGATGCTTATGGTCGGTGACACCGCAGCAAGTGACATACTTGGCGGCAACAATGCAGGTATTGATACTTGCTGGTTACAACACCCTGGTGAGCAATTACCCGACGGAATAAAACCAACCTATACCGTAACTCATTTAAATCAGTTACAAGCTATTTTAGAATTGCAATAAAGTAAATTTTACGCAAAAAAATGACGCTAATTAGCGTCATTTTTTATAACTGTTTGCGAACTGTACTTTTATTACTTTTAGGCTGGAGCTAACTCAAGACCGGGTGCAGGCATCGTCACAGGCGTTTCAAATGTTGCCCACTCCCATGCTGACTCTGTAGCCATAATTTTACGAAGTAATTTATTATTTAAATCATGACCCGATTTAAATGCGGTTACTTTACCTAAAAGGTTATGACCTGTCATAAACATGTCACCAACACAGTCTAATATCTTGTGCTTAACAAACTCGTCGCTATAACGTAAACCATTAGGATTTAAAACTTTGAATTCATCAAGTACCACAGCACTATCCATACTACCACCTAGTGCTAGGTTGTTTGCATGCATGTATTCAATATCTTTCATAAATCCGAAAGTACGCGCACGGCTAATTTCTTCAATAAAGCTTTGCGTTGTTATATCTAACCCTATACGTTGGCGACTTTCGTTGATAGCTGGGTGGTTAAACGCAATCTCAAAGTCGATATGAAAACCATCATAAGGTTCAACTTCAGCCCATTTATCACCTTCTTCAATACGTACTTTTTCTTTAATACGAATAAAGCGTTTAGCAACATTTTGCTCTTCAATTCCGCCTTTTTGTAACAGATATATGAATGGTAATGCACTACCATCCATAATCGGCACTTCTGAGCTGTCTAATTCTACAATTAGATTATCAATGCCCATTGCAGCAACGGCTGCAATAAGGTGCTCAGTAGTCGATAAGCGAACGCCATCTTTGTTAATTAAACAAGTACACAATTGCGTATCACCAACGGCTTCAGGTGTTGTTTCAAAATCAACAACCGGATCAAGGTCGACACGACGAAATACAATCCCAGTATTTGCGCTCGCAGGTCGGAGAGTTATTGTGACCTTCTCACCTTTATGAAGTCCAATTCCTATGGCTTTGACTATTTCTGCAATCGTACGCTGTTTAATCATAGGTTCGCTCACTTTTAAATCAGTTACAGTTAGACGGCGGAGTTTAACATAAATCCTTTTGCCTTTCAATATCTGTACATATTTCAAACAAAAGTATTATTAAATGTTAATCTGCCTGCTTACGTAAAAAAGCTGGAATATCAAAATAATCACCGCCTTCTGATTTATCCGCTTTTTTACCGCTTTGCGCTGAAGAGCTCGAACTACTTGAACTCGTTGAAGGCGCTTTTTCTTTGCTTTGCGTTTGTGCTTTAGCAGCATTTTCTTCAGTGTTTGTGTCTTGGCTTGCAAAGCTTGGTACGTACATACTACTTGCTTGGTTTGATGTGCTTGCAACATCAGATCCTGATGCCTTTTTAAAGCCATTATCAACAATACCAAACTGTGGACGACGATCACCGCCTAAACCTGTTGCAACAACCGTTACACGTAGCTCATCAGTCATTTCTGGGTCGATTACCGCACCAACAACAACCGTTGCGTTTTCTGACGCAAGTGCTTTAACGTGATTGCCAACAATTTCAAATTCTTCAATCGCAATGTCCATACCGGCGGTAATATTAACCAAGATGCCTTTAGCACCTGTTAAATCAACGTCTTCTAGTAGTGGGCTTGAGATAGCCGCTTCTGCAGCCTCCTGTGCACGATCAGGACCTGACGCAGACGCCGTTCCCATCATTGCAGTACCCATTGCAGACATTACTGTACGTACATCGGCGAAATCCACGTTAATTAAACCAGAACGTGTAATTAGCTCTGCTATACCCTGTACCGCACCAAATAATACGTCATTAGCTTTAGCGAAGGCATCTAGAAGAGTAGTCCCTTTTCCTAAAACCTTAAGTAATTTATTGTTCGGAATTGTAATAAGCGAATCTACAATTTCTGACAATTCATTAATGCCTTGATCGGCGGCTGCTGCACGTTTTTTACCTTCAAAATCAAAAGGACGTGTTACAACTGCAACTGTTAAAATACCGAGCTCTTTAGCAATTTTAGCAACAACCGGTGCTGCACCAGTACCTGTACCACCGCCCATACCTGCAGCTATGAATACCATGTCGGCGCCTTCAAGGCTGGCACGAATTGTATCGGCGTCTTCTTCAGCCGATTTACGGCCTACTTCAGGATTTGCGCCCGCACCTAACCCTGAGGTTATTTGCGTGCCTAATTGAACTGTAATATCGGCAGCAGAGTTACGTAATGCCTGTGCATCCGTATTAGCAGCAATAAAGCGTACGCCTTCAATCTGTTGTTTTACCATGTGCTCAACAGCGTTACCGCCGCCGCCGCCCACGCCTATCACTTTTATGACAGCTTCTTCGCTGTGTTGTTCCATTATATCAAACATATTTACTCTCCGACTTGAGCATTAAAACTCGCCTTGAAACCATTTTGTAACACGGTTCCATAAATTATTGTTCCCTTCTGCTTTCGACTTTTGTGCATTCATCGATTGCATTGTACGTCCGTATTGTAACAAACCAACAGCAGTTGCGTACGAGGGATCATCTACATAGTCTGTCAAACCAACTATCCCAATTGGTTTTCCTATTCTAACTGGCATTTGGAAAATGTCTTCTGCCACTTCCATTGCACCAGTCATTTTAGCAGTACCACCTGTAACAACGAGGCCTGCAGCAATTTGATCTTCTAAACCAGAACGACGAATCTCTTCCATCGCAAGCTCAAATAATTCTCTAAAACGAGGTTCTACTACCTCTGACAATGTATGGCGTGACATCAATCTTGCTGGTCGTCCGCCAACACTTGGTACTTCAATTGTGTCTTCGCTACTTGCCATTTGGCTACTAGCACATGCGTATTGTACTTTGAGTGACTCTGCATGTGATATAGGTGTACGAAATATTTTTGCAATATCACCTGTAACCTGATTACCAGCAACAGGAATAACGGCAGAATGGCGAAGTGCACCATTAATATAAATGGTGATATCCATAGTACCGCCACCAATATCAAGTACTGCAACACCTAGCTCTTTTTCGTCATCTGTTAATACAGAATAACATGATGCTAGTGCGGTAAAGATAAGTTGATCGACTTCAAGACCACAACGTTCTACACATTTTTCAATGTTTTTTGCCATATCGCTTGAGCAAGTAATGATATGTGCTCGCGCTTCCATACGCACACCACTCATACCAAGTGGGTTTTTAATGCCCTCTTGCATATCAATACTGTATTCTTGCGGCAATGCATGCAGCATTTTACGCTCTGCCGAGATAGGCACAGAGCGTGCAATATGAATGACATTTTCAATATCTTCATCGGTCACTTCAGTGTTGTTAATAGCCACTACACCACTCTCGTTCTGGCACTGAATATGCTTACCAGAGATACCAAGGTACACAGAACTAATACGACAATCAGCCATTAACTCAGCTTCGTCTATAGCTCGTCGAATAGACTCAGATACCAAGTTT
Source organism: Pseudoalteromonas sp. BSi20495 (assembly GCF_000241185.1). Classification (NCBI taxonomy): domain Bacteria; kingdom Pseudomonadati; phylum Pseudomonadota; class Gammaproteobacteria; order Alteromonadales; family Pseudoalteromonadaceae; genus Pseudoalteromonas; species Pseudoalteromonas sp. BSi20495. The sequence goes on along the minus strand of NZ_BADY01000046.1, from coordinate 21,993 downwards.
AAATCGTTAACGCCGCCTTTATCCATACCACGAGACACTTGGCTGCCCACACCAACAATACTGAGTTTGTTATCTGCGGTGATTTCACCTACCGTGGCAACCACTTTCGAGGTACCAACATCTAATCCAATCACGAGGTTTCTTTCTGCTGACTTAGTCATGCCTTACTCTTATTTTGTAATTGTTCTTCTTGCATCGGCTTAAAGCTTACTGCAAGGCCGGTATCATACCGTAAATCGATTGTATCTATCTGTGCATTTTCAGGATGTTCCATTCTCGGGTAAACATCTATAAAGCGCTGAACTCGCTTGGCTTTATCTTTACGCCCTAAATTTAAACGTACACCATTATCTAACCACAGTTGCCATGAAAAACGCTCAGACAACGCTAAACTATTTAATGTTAACGCATTCACTTTAAGCATTTCATCAAACTGTTTAAAAGCTAACCATGCTTCTTGTTCACTGCCTTCTGGCCCGAATAACTGCGGTAAATCTACATTTAGTTTATCGCTACTAGCCTGAAAAGCTTCACCTTTTTGATTTAGTAATAAATCACTATTCCAATGTGCCACAGCATCATGCTCAACAACATATACTTGCAAAGTATCTGGCCATTGTTTACGTACGGATACTGTCGCAACCCAAGGTAAATCTTGCACCAGTTGTTGCACATGTTTTACATCAAGTTCAAAAAAACTACTTAAATCGGCTCTTTTTATTGCTTTTATTATTGCCGTTTCATCAGTGTACTTAGGATGCCCTTGCACTGTTAAATGCTTAATTTGAGCATCTTTGTTTTCAACTAACCAATGCGAAACCCCCGCCGTGATCTGTATCAAGCCAATCACAACAATTAGAAAAAAGCTCACACCAAAAATGAGCGACCAATTTAGTTGCTGTTTGATTTTCTGAGCTTTTTCTAAAAGGGGGTGCATATTAAAGTGTTTGCTCCAAAATGCGAACAACTAATTGCTCAAAACTTGCCCCATTCGCTTTTGCAGCCATTGGTACTAGTGATTTTTCAGTCATGCCAGGTACTGTATTTACCTCTAGTAGGTAAAAGTGTCCTTGCTCATCTTGCATTGCATCCACACGTCCCCAGCCACTTGCACCTACAAGGTCAAATGCATCAAGTGAAATTTCTTGTAAGTGCTCTGTATCGTGCTTTGATAAATTTGCAGGGCAATGATATTGCGTCGTGCTTGATTGATACTTAGCTTGGTAATCGTAAAAACCATTAGGCGTGGTCATCTCAATTACAGGCTGTACTTCATCACCCAATACAGTAACCGTGAACTCTCGTCCTGTAACCCACTGTTCGACAAGTACTTGGCTATCAAACTTAAATGCATTAGCGAGTGCTTCTTCTAACTCTTGCGCATTACTTGCTTGTGCCATACCTATGCTTGAGCCTTCGTGCGATGGCTTAACCATTACCTTTTTAAACTCATCCATAATGGCAACTGCATCAAAGCCTTTTTTAGCATCGACAACCGCATAAGGAGCCGTACTTAGACCCGCCGATTTAAACAAGTGTTTACAGCGAATTTTATCCATAGCGAGGGCTGAGCCCAATACATTACTACCTGTGTAAGGCAGGTTCATAAATTCAAGCGCACCTTGTACAGTGCCATCTTCACCACCACGACCATGTAACGCAATAAAAACGCGCTCTACATTTAATTCTTTTAATTCCCACAAAGAACGACTTTGTGGGTCAAATGCAATTGCATCAATGCCACTACTTTGCAGTGCATTTAAAACAGCTTGACCAGATTTTAATGACACTTCACGCTCTGCTGAATTGCCACCTAACAGCACCGCTACTTTACCAAATTGTGTGTTTACCTGGGTCATACTTCACCTTGCTTAAGTTTTTCTATCGACATACCCGTTGCAGCTAAGGTTTTTACTAATTGGCCTATATTACCTGCGCCTTGGGTTAATACTAAATCGTTATTTTTTAGGCATTCACCGAGGACACCTGCAAGCTCTGAACTTGAAGCAACATGAAGTGGCTCTTTGCCACGTTGGCGTAAACTTCTACAGAGGCTTTTACTATCAGCACCGACTATAGGGTCTTCACCTGCGCTATACACATCAAGTAATAGTAACTGATCTACATCAGCAAGTACTTTTACAAAATCTTCGTACAAGTCGCGTGTACGAGAAAATCTATGTGGTTGATATACCATAACTAAGCGCTTATCAGGCCAACCTTCACGCACTGCAGCAATTGTTGCTGCAACTTCTGAAGGGTGATGCCCATAATCATCAACTAACATCACATTGCCACGCTCGTTTTCAAATTCACCATAGTGTTGAAAACGACGACCAATGCCTTCAAACTTCTGCAGCGCTTCTAAAATTGCATGGTTAGCAATGTTTTGATCTTTTGCTACAGCAATCGCTGCGGTTGCATTAAGTGCGTTGTGTCTACCTGGCATATTCAACGTGGCAGTTAAACACTCACCTTGTTTGTTAGTTACTGTAAATGTGCACGTATTAGCTGATTGGCTAAAGTCGCTCATGCGGTAATCAGCATCCTTCGATTCGCCATACGTGATAACTGGGCGACCAAATCGCGGGATAAGTTCAGCAGCAACTTCAGAATCAATACATACAACAGCTAAACCATAAAACGGTAAGTTATGAATGAAATCTACATATGTGTCTTTCATTTTTTCGAGACTGCCGCCGTAAGTATCCATGTGATCTTCTTCAATATTTGTGATCACCGAAACCATTGGCTGCAAGTGTAAAAACGACGCGTCGCTTTCATCAGCTTCTGCTATTAAAAAATCACTTTTTCCTACTTTTGCGTTACTACCTGCGCTATTTAACAAGCCACCAATAATAAAAGTTGGATCAAGCCCCGCCTGTCCATAAATACTCGCAATTAGGCTTGTTGTCGTTGTTTTACCATGCGTCCCCGCAATCGCTATACCATGGCGAAAACGCATTAGTTCTGCGAGCATTTCTGCGCGGCGCACAACCGGAACTCTTGCTGCTTTTGCTGCAACAATCTCAGGGTTTGTTTCATCAATAGCACTTGAAACAACGACTACGTTAGCATCTTTTACGTTATTTTCGTGATGACCAATAAATACCTCAGCACCGGCTTTAATTAAGCGATCTGTCATAGCGCTATGAGCAATGTCAGAACCTGTAATACGATACCCCTCAAATGCGAGTACTTCAGCAATACCGCCCATACCGGCACCACCAATGCCAATAAAATGGATAGTATCAATTCGACGCATTGCAGGTCGTGTGTGTTTTTCTTGTACTGATGCTTCTTTCACTTACACTCTCTTATTTGTTACTTGCTCACAGTGTGCTGCAACGCTTACTGTGGCATCTAAAATGGCTTGCTTTTGAGCATTTGCTGCCATTTGTTTAATTAATATAGGCTTAGCTAAATAAGGATTTAAAAGCTCAACAATTGAATGTTGATTAAACTGTGCTTGAGGCATTAACAAAGCCCCATTTGCCTTTACTAAATACTGTGCATTCGCTGTTTGATGGTCGTCCACTGCATGAGGAAACGGAACAAATATAGCCATTTTTCCAGCCGCAGCAATTTCACTAACCGTTAACGCACCCGCGCGGCAAATGACAATATCAGCCCAAGCATAAGCCGTATCCATATCATCAATAAATTCAGCAACGTTTAAGTTATTACTATCAAAACCGTGTGCTTTATAAGCCTCTTTAACGCTGTGTAAATGGCCTTTACCTGTTTGATGCCACACACTAATTGCGGTGGTATTACTCAATACTTTAAATGCTTCAGGTAATGTTTGGTTAAGTACTTGTGCCCCAAGTGAACCACCCACTACCAACATATTTATTGGGCTTGATACATCACGCTTTGGTATATCAATAACACTTTGACGTACCGGATTGCCAACAAGTTCAGCTTGGCCATGCGCAAATGCACTTGGAAATGCCGCTAATACACGATTAGCACACTTAGCTAGCAATTTGTTACTCATGCCCGCTACCGCATTTTGCTCATGAATAACCAGCGGAATACCTAAACTTTTGGCAGCAATACCTGTTGGTCCAGTTACATACCCGCCCATAGCAAGTACGACATCTGGACGCTGTTTTTTTAAAACTTTACGTGCTTGCAATATGGCGTTAAGCACCATAAATGGCGCTTTAACAAGACGTTTTATACCGTTACCACGCACACCCTTAACATCAATAAAATCAATGTCTATGTTATGCTTTGGAACAACGTCAGCTTCCATTCTATCAGGTGTTCCTATCCAGCTAACTTGCCAGCCTTGTTGTTTTAAATAGTCAGCTACAGCGATACCAGGGAAAATATGCCCGCCAGTTCCACCAGCTACAACGACTAATTTTTTACTCATCGCTTACCTCCGCGTGAAGTGGCTTGTTTTGTTGCCATCTTAGTCTCAAAATCTACGCGTAATAAAATGCCCGTGGCTATCGTCATAATCATTAAGCTTGATCCACCGTAAGAAATAAACGGCAGTGTTAATCCTTTTGTCGGTAAAATCCCCGCACTCGCACCTACATTAACCATGGTTTGAAACGCAAACCAAATACCAATAGCAAACGAAAAATAGCCTTCATATTCTTTGCCACACTTTAATGCTTGCTGACCAATTAATAGCGCTCTAAATACCAAGGTAGCTAATACCATTAAAATACTTACAACGCCGATTAAACCAAGTTCTTCACCTATAACAGCAAAAATAAAATCGTTATGCGCTTCAGGTAAATATTGTAGCTTTTGTACACTGTTGCCAAGACCTTGGCCAAACCAACCACCTTGGCTATATGCCATTAGCGATTGCACCAACTGATAACCTTTACCAAAAGGATCATCCCAGGGATCTAAAAAGCCAACAACACGTGCCATACGATATGGCTCAACAATTATAAGTAAAACAACGAGGCCAACCCCCGTTAAAATAAGTACAAAAAACTGCCATAACTTAGCACCGGCTAAAAATAGCAGACCAACCGTAGTTACAAACATAACAACTACAGTACCCAAATCGGGTTGCAGCAAAATAAGCAGAGCATATACCGCAAATACAGCAATAGGCTTTGCAAAGCCTTTAATATTTTCTTGTACCTCTTCGCGTTTTCTTACTAAATAGCCCGCAATATAACTAAAAAAATACAGCTTTGCAGCCTCAGCCACCTGAAAACCAACCGGGCCAATAGGGATCCATCGCCTAGCTCCATTCACTTCACGACCAATAATTAATACGGCTATTAACAGCACCATGCCTAATATTAATAAATAAGGGTTTGATCTTTTCCACCAATCCATTGGTACACAAACCGTTATCCAAAAAAGAACAAAAGCCATAGCTAAAAACATACTGTGACGAATAGTAATATGATACGAGTTATCAAATAATCGTTCAGCGGTCGGCATTGATGCGCTGGTTACCATGATAAAACCAACACCTATCAGCATTATTACGCAGTACAATAGCGGTACATCGTATAACTGCGCCGAAGGCTTAGGTGTTAATGCGTCTTTTATATCGGCAAAGGCAATCATACTTTCTCCGCCATAACGCACTCAACAAAGTCATCACCGCGTTGCATATAGTTGTTATACATATCAATACTGGCACACGCAGGGGCTAACAAAACAATATTGCCAGCACGACTAAGTACTTTGGCCAAAGCAACGGCTTCTTCCATATTGTTAGTTAAATAGCTCTTATTGGTAATCGCAGCTAAGTCACTTGCATCTTTACCAAAACAAATTAATGCTTTAACATGCCGTTGAATATAAGGTTTAAGGGCATTTAAATCAGCGCCTTTGGCATCACCACCTGCAATAACAATCAGGTTTTCACCATCACTAGCTAAGCTATCTATTGCTGCAATAGTTGCCCCAACATTAGTCGCCTTTGAATCGTTAAAATATTTTACACCATCAAATTCAGCTACAAATTGGCAGCGATGCGCCAACCCATTAAATTGGCTCAACGCGTTTACATACTGCTCTTTGCTTACTTCAAACGGACTTAAAAGCGCCATTACAGCAAGTGTGTTTAAATAATTGTGTTTACCCACTACAGCAAGCGTACTCACTGGTAAAAAGGCATCGCCTTTAACCATAAAGTGAGTTTCGCCATTATGCTGCGCTAAATGGTAATCACCTTGTTGAGCACCAAAGCTAATTTGGGGGGTTGTACCGCGCTCAACTGGATGTGTTTGAATATCGTCTGCATTGACAACAATAAGCTCTGCACCGTCATAAATACTTAGCTTTGAGTCTATATAATCTTGGTAACTGTCGTAGCGGTCAAGGTGATCTTCTGACACATTTAATACCGTTGCACTTATTGGCTTTAAGCTCTTTGTGGTGTCTAGCTGAAAACTAGATAGCTCAAGTACATACACATCAAAATCATCATTGAGTAAATCCAGCACCGCAGTGCCAATATTCCCACCCAAAGCAACTTTATAGCCGGCTTCTTTTAATACTTCATAAGCGAGCGTAACCACGGTTGATTTACCGTTGGAGCCAGTTACTGCAACAACCGGTTTTGTATTAATACGTGCAAATAACTCAACGTCGCCAATCACTTCAACACCTGCGTTAATTGCATCTGCAACAGCTGGTATTTTTAAGCTGAGCCCTGGACTTATAATAATTATATCGCTTGTACGAAGCTCTGCGTCATCCAAATTACCAAAGTGTGTATCTAGATTTGGTGCATGCTCTTTAAGCCAATCAATCCCTGGAGGGTTTGTACGGCTATCAACAACTTTTGGCATAAGGCTATGAGATAATAAAAAACGCACAATGCCCAGACCGGTAACACCGAGTCCGAGCACTGTTATTTGTTTATTTTTTATCTCGTTTAAATACTGCATTTATCGAATCTTTAATGTCGCTAGACCAGCGAGGACTAGCACAATAGAAATAATCCAAAAGCGTACGATAACACGTGGCTCCGGCCAACCTTTTAATTCGTAATGATGGTGAATTGGCGCCATTCTAAAAATGCGTTGCCCACGTAATTTATACGATCCCACTTGTAATATGACCGAGAGTGCTTCCATAACAAATACGCCGCCCATAATAATAAGCAGTAATTCTTGGCGTACTAAAACAGCAATAATACCTAGTGCACCACCAAGTGCTAATGAGCCTACATCACCCATAAATACTTGTGCTGGGTAAGTGTTAAACCACAAAAAGCCAAGCCCTGCACCCACAATGGCAGTACACACAACCACAAGCTCACTTGCTAGCGGTAAATGCGGAATATGTAAGTAAGCCGAAAAGTTAATATTACCTGTTAAGTAAGCAATAATTGCCAATGCTGCGGCGACTAAAATAGTGGGTACGATGGCTAAGCCATCAAGCCCATCGGTCAGGTTTACCGCGTTTGAAGTCCCTACAATCGCAAAATACGTAAGCACAATATAAAACAAACCTAACTGCGGTAACACGTCTTTAAAAAATGGAACAACAAGTGATGTTTCAGACGCTTGGGCGCTGGTAAAGTACAAAGCAGTAGCTACCACTAACGCAATTACTGACTGCCAAAAATATTTCCATTTAGCAATTAAACCTTTTGGGTCTTTACGGATAACTTTACGGTAGTCATCAACAAAGCCAACAATACCTAATGAGCCAATTACAAACAGCGTTGCCCATACATACTTATTCGATAAATCAGCCCATAGTAGCGTACTGGTAAAAATAGCCGCTAAAATAAGTAAGCCACCCATAGTCGGCGTACCCGACTTAGATAGATGCGATTGCGGACCATCGTCTCGAACCGTTTGACCTATTTGCATACGTTGCAAACCACGAATTAACTTAGGTCCTAAATAAAGAGACATAATTAGCGCAGTTAAAATACCTAAAATGGCACGTAGCGTTAAATACGAAAAAACATGAAAACCACTAAAATACTGGGTTAAATACTCTGCCAGCCAAACTAACATTATGATACTCCATTGATGGCTTGTTGCTGGCCATTAACTAAATCGGTTACTAATAATTCCATGCGAGAACTGCGCGATCCTTTCACTACTATTGTTGTTTTTGTATTCACTTTATTAATACTTTCTTGAATTTTTTGCTGCATTTGTTCACGGCTCGAAAAGTGGCGATTAGGGAGTTCAAACACATCACTTGCGCATTTACTTAATACACCTAATGTAAATAACTCATCAATCCCTTGCTCAAGTGCATACTCACCAACTTCTTGGTGATATTTACGTGCATCTTCACCAAGCTCCCCCATGTCTCCCAGCGCTAAAATGCGGTGACCTTGCATATCACTTAACAAGTCAATCGCAGCCTTTACCGACTTAACATTGGCATTATAGGTATCATCAACCACGGTGAGTAAATCAGACACTTCAATTAGATTAACGCGCCCTTTTACATCACCCATAGTGGCAAGTGCATTGGCTATTTCTTCAAGAGTTACATCAAATTCACTAGTAAGTGCAGCCGCAATAAGTGCGTTACTAATATTGTGCTTGCCAGGTAGCGCCAAAGTAACAGGGACTTGCTTGTCTTTAGTACAAAGCGTAAAGCTTGCACGCGCATTGGCATCAAGCGTGATATTCTCTGCCCAAATGTCGAGTTTTTCGGTTGTAGAAAAACGTTTAACATTACGCCCTTCAAGTTTATCTAACCAATACTGGCTAAATTCACTATCGCAATTAACAATGGCAACGCCGTCATCTTTTAGGCCATCAAAAATCTCACCTTTAGCTTTTGCAACCCCCATTAAGCTACCAAAACCTTCTAAGTGAGCGGCTGCAACATTACATACAACGGCCACATCTGGTTTGGTCATTGCAGTTGTGTAGGCAATTTCACCTAAGTGATTTGCACCTAGTTCAATTACTGCAAAACGATGTTGAGGCTCTAAGCGCAATAACGTAAGTGGGACGCCAATATCGTTATTAAAATTACCTCTAGTAGCTAATACATCACCGTGAACCGACAAAATTGCTGCACACATTTCTTTTACGGTGGTTTTACCTACACTCCCTGTAATTGCAATTGTTTTAGGCGCCACTTGCGCCATAACAGCAGTGCCAATTACACCTAGTGCAATACGTGTATCGCTTACTATAAATTGTGGAATATCTACATCTACTTTGTGCTGAACAATAACGCCAATAGCGCCTTTTTGTTTAGCCTCAGCTATAAATTTATGGCCATCAAAATTGGGACCTTTAAGTGCTAAAAACACTTCGCCACCGCACACTGTACGAGTATCAGTATTTATATTAAGCACTTGTTGATTATCACCTTGATTATCACCTTGATAATCGGTTGTTAGCACATTGGCTAACCAATCAAAATCCATTGGGATCATTGTGTTATCCCTCTTACTGCTTTTTTTAGTTGTTCTTGTACATAACGGCGATCGCAAAAGTCGATGCGCTTATCGCCTATAATTTGATAATCTTCGTGGCCTTTACCTGCAATCAAAATAACATCATCAGCTGTAGCATTTTCTATAGCAAAACGAATTGCAGTTGCTCTATCAGCCTCTAAATGTGCGTCTTGAGGGTTCACTAAACCGCCAGCCACATCAGCAATAATGTCATCAGGATTTTCAGATCGCGGGTTATCGCTGGTAATAATAACTTTATTAGCATTTTGCTCAGCTGCTTGCGCCATTAATACTCGCTTACCTTTATCTCTGTCACCACCGCAACCAAATACACAACTCACACCACCTGGTACATGCTGTTGCAATGCTTGCAATGCAAGTGCAAGTGCATCGGGCGTATGTGCATAATCAACAACACACGTTGGCATGCCTGCTTGACTAAATGCTTGCATTCGCCCAGCGACTGGCTGTAACTGCGCACAACCTGTAATTAATTGCTCAAGCGGATAACCAAGCCCTAGCAATGTAGCGAGCGCTGCCGTTAAGTTATATAAATTAAATTCGCCAAACAGAGGCGATTTAATTGATATATCACCCCAACTCGTCGATAACTGCGCCGAAATACCTACACTTGAATATTCAACATCAGAAAAATAGACGTATCGAGTATTCTTAGGAGCTAAGTTTTTGCGGCCATAACAAATTAGATTATTAAAATCATACTTTTCAAGCCATTGCTCCGCTTGAAAATCATCTTGATTAAGCACCACAACTTGCGGTTCAAAATCACGAAAAAGCATTAATTTTGCATCACCGTAACTTGCCATATCACCATGATAATCTAAGTGATCACGCGAAAGATTAGTAAACACAGCCGCTTTAAACTCACATTTAGCAACACGCTGTTGCACTAACCCATGCGATGACACTTCCATGGCGACTAGCTTTTTATGCTGTAAATTTAGATCACTCAAAATATGCTGTAAATCAACCGTTGAAGGCGTAGTATTCATCAGTGGAGTTAAGTTATTAGGATGTCCATAACCTAGCGTGCCAATAATCGCTGACTCAGTACTACAAAATTGCGCTAAGTGAGCAATCATTGCTGTGGTGGTTGATTTACCATTTGTGCCAGTCACACCAATTAAATCCAAAGCCTGACTTGGTTGGTTATAAAAGCGACTTGCTAATTCTGGAAGCTTTTTATCAAGCTCTGAAACTAAATATAGCGGTTCGAAACTTGTTTCAAATTCGCATAATCTGTCAGCAATAATCGCTGTTGCGCCATTTTCAATTGCTTTAGCAATAAATTGTCCGCCATCAAGTGAATGGCCTTTAATAGCAACAAATACATCACCTGGTGTTACCTCACGACTATCAATGCGTAAATGTTTTACCAGTTGCGAGGGCGCATCAATTTCGATGTATTTTAAAATATCTCTTAAATCACGCATCGTTCTTTTTACCTTCCACGTAGGCAACATCTTCCTTGTCCGGTGCTACATTTAATATTCTTAATGAATTCGAAATTATTTCAGCAAATGCAGGCCCAGCGGTGGCCCCTCCGTAGTACACATCCCCGCCGGGTTCATTAATCATAACAACAACGGCTAATCGAGGATTACTTGCAGGTGCGACACCTGCAAAATAGCCAACATATTCGTCACCATAACCACCAACAGCTGCTTTTTTAGATGTACCTGTTTTACCTGCTGCCCGATAGCCATCAACTTTAACGCGACTGGCTGTGCCGCCCTCTTCAAATATACTTTCCATCATATGGACCACGGCTTCTACGTCTTTTTGTTTAAAAATACGTTCGCCTTCTGGTACATTATCTTGTTTTAAAATCGTTAATGGACGGTTGACTCCCCCAGCGCCTAACATGGCATAAAATCGTGCCATTTGGGCTGTACTTACTGCAATATTGTAACCAAATGAAAGCGCAGCAATTTCATGATCCGACCAACGGCGATTAGGGTAAAACAAACCACTGCTTTCCCCCACCATACCGGTGCCTGAATCTGAGCCAAACCCTACCTTTTGAAACAATCCCACTAAATAATCTTTAGGTACTAACTGCGTTACTTTCGTAACTCCCATATTTGAAGAGTATTTTAAAATTTCGCGCAGTGTCATCTCACCATGATTGCGAGTATCTTGAACTAAGCTACCGCCTAAACGCATCCAACCAGGGTAAGTATCAATTTTGTCATCGGCTTTAATTGCGCCGTAGTCTAGCCCAGCTAAAATGGCTAGGGGCTTAACAGTTGAGCCTGGTTCAAACAAATCGGTAATTGCGCGGTTACGGCGCTTATGCGGGGCTGCATCGCTTAAGTTGTTTGGATTAAACGAAGGGCTATTAACCATCGCTAATACTTCGCCTGTTTTTATATCAACAACCATCGCTGAACCCGATGTCGCTTTATAAGTAAGTACAGCAGATTTAATCGCTTTATAAGCGATGCCTTGAATACGTTGATCAATACTTAATTGAATACTTTCAGGTTCTACGCGTTCGCGCTCATCAAGCACTTCTACTTCGCGTCCTTGTGCATCTTTGCGTATAGTACGACGGCCTTCTTCGCCCGTTAATGCATTCTCATACAGCTTTTCAATACCTTCAATACCTTTGCCATCTATATTGGTGAAACCAATAATATGTGCAGTTACTTCACCGGCAGGGTAATAACGCTTAGATTCATCTAATAAATGAATGCCAGGCAAACGTAAGTCGCCAATATAATTTGCAACGGCAGGAGTTACTTGGCGCTTTAAGTAAACAAAGCGACGAGAAGGATCGTTAAGAAGGCGTGAATTAATTTTTTTCGGATCGGTACGCAGAACGTCAGCGAGTTCACGCCAGCGCATATCATTTTTGTAATACTGCACTGTACGTTTATCAAGTTCGACCGCATTGTCTGCAAGTGATTGTTGATCCTCGCCATTTTTACGCGCTTGCTTAATCACTTTAGAAACAAGTGATTTGTGAAGTGCTTTAGGATCTGCATACACACTCACTACCGGTACACTCACCGCGAGCTCTTTGCCATTACGATCAAAAATCATCCCACGCTGGACATGAAGTTTTTCGACACGTACGGTACGTTTATCACTTTCAGAACGGGCTTTGTCAGGTTCAATTACTTGTAAATAAGCAGCACGAGATACCAGTGTTACAAACACCATAAACACAACGCCACACACCAGCATAAAGCGCCATGTAATTAAGTTATTTACTGGTTTTTTGCCTCGATTTCTCATTGCAGTATTATTACCTGTTCATCTTGACTCGTTGGTCGTTTCATTTTTAGCTGTGATTTCGCAATTTCTTCGATACGTGCATGCTGTGAATAAAATTCCTCTTCAACTAATAAATAACGCCATTCTAAATCAAGTTCATCACGCTCTTGGAGTAACGAATCTTGTTCAATAAGTTGCCCTCGAGCAAGATGTGTTACTTGTACGACAGTTAAACTTGACGCGAATATCACAACCAACAAGGCCGAGGTAAGCTTATTAGCTCCTAGGCCTTTAACAATTTCAAAAAATAAATTAGGTGGTTGACGATGATTCGCTTTTATATTCATTCCAGCCTCTGAGCAATCCTAAGTACAGAGCTACGAGAACGCGGATTACGCTCAACTTCAGCGGCACTTGGCTTAATCGCTTTACCCACTGCCTTTAACGTCAGATTTTTATTTATTTGTGCGTCAGTTAAAGGCAGACCTCTGGGTAATACTTCTCCCCGACTCTGTTTTCTAATAAACTGTTTTACAATACGATCTTCTAATGAATGAAACGAAATAACAACCAAACGACCACCGGGTTTAAGGACCTTAATTGCAGACTGCAATGCCGTTTGAATCTCTTCAAGTTCGCTATTAATATAAATACGAATAGCCTGAAAAGTACGAGTAGCAGGGTGTTTAAACTTATCTTTTACAGGTACTGCTTCATCGACTAAATCAGCTAACTGCTTAGTCGTAGTAATTGGCGTGTGCTCTCTAATCTCAAGTATTTTATGCGCAATACGCTTACCAAATTTCTCTTCACCCAGCTTTTTAATTACATGGGTAATATCATCCAATTCAGCTTCAGCTAACCATTGGGCTGCACTGCGACCACTTGTTGGATCCATACGCATATCTAGTGGGCCGTCTTTCATGAAACTAAAACCACGCCCAGCATCATCTAACTGTGGCGACGACACACCTATATCTAATAAAATCCCGTCGACTTTACCAATGAGATCGTTTTGCTCTGCTACTTCGTAAAGTTTTGAAAAGCGAGTATGTGCAATTGCAAATCGCGGATCATCAGCAAACTTTTCAGCTGATTGTATTGCCTGCGGATCTTGGTCAATCGCTTGCAAACGACCTTCATTACCAAGGCGTGCTAATATTTGCCCTGAATGACCGCCACGTCCAAAAGTGCCGTCCATGTATATGCCGTCTGGCTTAATTGCAAGGGCATCTATGGTTTCGTCCATTAAAACGGATACGTGTTCAAATTGCGCTGTCATTAGCTATTATTTGCCTTTTATTGTGCTGTTAGAGAGTGAAATTATCTAAATCAGGGTGAGGTTCAAAATCACCAAGCCTCTCAAGCTCAGTATCTTGGCGCATTTGTTCGTTCCAACGCGCCTCATCCCAAATTTCAAACTTATTCATCAAACCAACCAACATTATTTTTTTGCCTAGATCTGCATGTGCACGCAATGAAGGCGCTAGCAAAATCCGACCATTTTTATCAAGTTGATATTCTGTGGCATTCCCTAGCAACATACGCTGCATACGTCGAGCTCGTGGATTCATATTTGAAATTTTAGCTAAACGATTTTCTATTTCTTGCCACTCAGCAAGCGGATATAACCATAAGCACGGCTCATTTAGCGCAACAGTACAAATAACAGTTCCTTGGTCTTCAGATAGCAGAGATTCTCGGTACTTGGTTGGTACCGCAAAGCGTCCTTTATCATCCAAACTCAGTGAACTTGCGCCACGAAACATAAACAGCCTGCTTTAAATTATTTTAATCGCCTAGCGATTACTTTGATCCAGTTTGATCCACTAAAAACCACTTTTTACCACAGTCCTCCAGTTTAGGGCTTGACAAGCCTTTTTGTCAAGTAAGCTGACCAGCTTTAACGAGTCTCAAAGCTAGAAAAAATAAGGGTTCAAGCAAAGCGATTGAATTACGTGGGAAAAAGTGGAATAACAGCGAAAAAAAAATTTACTTAGTTTTAATATGCTTATTTCTACATGTTCTGCTTACTGAATAAACAATGAATATTTACAGTTTTTTAAGCATTTTCACCTTCTTTGTAAAATTTACCTGACCGTGTAGTAATAGTTACTGTTTTTTTAAATTACCAACCTTGACAAAACCAGGGGAAACAAAAAAACAAATAAAATTCAACAAGTTAAAACAAAAGTTAAATTTGGTTTAATCATTGCATCATCTAAATCACTACTTAAATTTTTAACTTATTAAGGATTGATTATGGCTACTGCAACAAATACGAAACCAAACACAACTTCAGATGTTAAGCCTGACGTTAAACTAAAAAATACTGACTCGCCACTTACAGAGAAAGCCACATCAGCGGCGCACGATGCTGTAGATGCACTTTCTAGCAAAGCAGCAACAGCTGAAAGCAGTGTTCGTAAAGGCGCTTCTAGTTCAGCAGAAGCACTAAGCGAAAAACAACTTATTGCACGCGAAAAGCTGAGCGAATGCACTGCAAAAACGCGTGCTTTCGCTTCTGAAAATCCATTAGCAACTGCGGGCATTGCTTTTGCTGCTGGTATGTTAATTACATCATTATTTCGTCGTAAGTAATCAGTGATGAATAACCCACAAACAACCGCAACCAAGGATGGTAACGCGCAAAACCAAGCTACTGAGCAGCCAAGCCAAAAGGACGATTGGCAAGATCATATTGCAAAGATTTTAGAGTACTCTAAGCAACTCAAGGATGATTACCAGACCCAAGGAGAGATCACCCATCAGCTTGCTAAAGCTGAATGGCGGTTGTCGCTTAGATCGCTTGCATTGATCACTATATTTTTAGGCTGTTTTGCCAGTGGCTTGGTTTTGTTGTGGGCAGGATTTCTAGGTGCTGTTGGATACGGTGTATATGATCTCTTTGGGTCGGTATGGCTGAGTATTGCAACAGCTACTTCACTGCAAGTTGCTTGTTTAGTATGGCTTTGGAAAAACACAGTTTACCTAAGCAATAAAATTGGTTTTAGTAAAACACTTAAAAGCTTAAAGCAGCTATTAAATTTACATGGGAATTAGTATGTTAGTAGATAATTTGATTAAGGCCCCAAACAAAAACGTTCAAGCTCTTAGTAAGCAAATGGATATGCGCAGTGAATTAAAACGCCAACACCATGCGGCGTTTCAATATCGGTTAAAACGTTTTGCAGCAACTAAAGTAGGACTAACAAGTGCTTTTTTAGCCGGTGCTGCTGTACAAGCAGGGAAAAGCGAAACCAGCTTGGTTAGAAAATATGGCTGGCTTGTTAGGCTACTCGCTTAAAGATAAATACCTCTACCGTGATCAGATAAGTAATCAATACTTGGACCACTTGGCACAACTTGTGTCGGGTTGATCATTGTATGGCTAAAATAGTAATGACGTTTAATATGATAAAAATCAACTGTTTCAGCCACACCTCTAACTTGATATAGCTCTCTAAGATATCCGCTCAGTGCAGGGTAGCTTTCAATTGTGCGTAAATTACATTTAAAGTGACCAACGTACACACTATCAAACCGAATCAGCGTAGTGAATAATCGCCAATCAGCCTCGGTGAGTTTGTTTGTGGCTAAATAACGCTGCTTGCTCAGTATCCCCTCTACTGTATCGAGTGCTTTAAATAAATCGTTAAACGCCTCTTCATACGCATCTTGAGTTGTTGCGAAACCCGTACGATAAACTCCATTATTTATATCTGGATAAATCAACGCGTTTAATTCGTCAATTTTTGGTTGCAATTCTTCAGGATAAAAGTCATCGGTATTGCCTGTTAATTCATTAAATGCACTATTAAACATACGTATAATATCGGCAGACTCATTACTGACAATTTTATTTAGCTTTTTATCCCACAATACGGGAACGGTTACCCGCCCGGAGTACTTTGGGTTATTTTTTGTATAAACTTGATGTAAGTAATTACTATTAAATAAAGTATCGCCAGTACTGTGGTTTTGCGTATCAAAAGCCCAACCACTATCAAGCATATCAGGGCTAACAACCGACACAGTAATTAAATTTTCCAACCCTTTTAACGCTCTAAATATAAGCGTTCGATGCGCCCAAGGGCACGCAAGTGATACATATAAATGATACCTATTAGATTGGGCTTTAAAACCTGCGTCGCCCGTTATTCCAGCGCTACCATCAGCAGTTATCCAATGACGTAACTGCGCAGCTTCACGCTCAAACTTTCCGTTACTTGAATCGGTGTCGTACCACTTATCTTGCCATTGACCATCAACTAATAATCCCATGAAACTCTCCTAAAAATAGGGTTAAATTTTGCCGAACTCGCCGTTTTGATAATCACGCACTGCTTGCTGTACTTCAGCTTGCGTCGTCATTACAAACGGCCCCATGTGAGCAATCGGTTGATTAAGTGGATCGCCTGCTAAAACCAAAACACCAGCGCCTTGCTCTGAGGTAATATTAATATTACTGTCTGGCTCTAAAATAAGTAACTTACCAGCTGGGATTGTTTGATCGTCGCTTGTTATTATTGAGCCGCTATGAATATAGATCATTACTTTTTGTTGGCTAAGAGGCTCCAAATGAACGCTTTTACCGGCGGGTAATGTAATGTCAGCAAGTAGAGCATTAGCAGCTAAACCCTGCAAACTACTTGTAAGCGTTTCACTTTCGAACTGCCACGATCCCGCAAGTGCTTTTAACGTCACACCGTGCGTATTTGTAAAACTCGGAGCTGAATTTTGCGTAGTATCTTGATAACGTGGGTCGCGCATCTTATCCAAACTTGGCATGTTGATCCAAATTTGAAAGCCATGCAATCCATCAACGGTATCAGCGAGTGGCATCTCACTGTGCATAACGCCGCGCCCTGTACTCATCCATTGCACATCACCTGCTTTAATTGCTTTTTTGTTACCCATTTGGTCACGATGTTCAAAGCCACCTTTTAAAATATAAGTAAACGTTTCAATTCCTCGATGGGGATGCTCTGGAAAACCTCCCATATAATCTTTTTTGTCGTCTGACTTAAGTTCGTCAATCATTAAAAATGGATCTAAATATTTACCATCAAATCCTGGGATACGACTAATACTTACGCCATCGCCATCTTGAGTTGCATAAGCTGTAAGCACTTTTGATATTTTCATTTTTTAATTCACTTTAAAAAAGAAGTTGATGAGGGTATTAAATCATTCATTAAATAAAACAACTATGTCTTTAAATTGGTCATAACATTCTAAAAAATAGAAAGCTATGCTTTATTGTTCATATTTCAAACCTTGTATTACCGTGGTTATTTTTACTTATTTTTTAAATATCCGCTTTATCAATTACTTAAATTGCTGAGTAATTGATTGTTAATCCTGAAGTACTAATGCAAAGTTGTTTAATAATGATTAGTAAAATTAGAATGCAGCTTGCTTTCGACGGCTTTGATACAGGCTCCTCATCACTTACTTACAATAAATGGATACGACTACTTAAAAATAGAAATGATTTTATGGCGTTTCGAAAAATAAAAAATCATTCTATCTAAATAATCCAACAAAAAGTTTAACTGTTACGCAATAAATAATGAGTCTATGCGGTCAAGTTATGCAATCAGATAAAAGTGGTAGTAGGATAAAATATGGCGAAAGCAACACTAGAGCAGTGGAGAATGTTTAAGGCTGTTGTTGACCATGGTGGATTTGCTGGTGCAAGTGCAGCTGTTCATAAAAGCCAGTCAACGGTTCATCACGCAGTGCAAAAACTAGAAGTCGCTTTGCAAATTAAATTACTTGAAGTAAAGGGTCGCAAAGCCTTTTTAACAGACAGCGGGAAACTTATTTTACGCCGCGCAGAGTTTTTAATTGAAGAAGCGAGTAAAATAGAATCTGTCGCCAATACGCTCAGCGAAGGTGTGGAGAGCACATTAAAAATTGCAGTTGATGAAGTATTCCCCCACCCCATTTTGTATCAAGCACTGGCCAGAACCAGTGAACTTTATCCGCTTTTAAAAATCGATTTAATAGAAAGCGTGTTAACGGGCGCTAACGAGTTATTAAATAATGCCGTTGTTGATTTAGCTATTTCTTCAATTCCTATTTACGGTATTAGTTGTAACCAGCTTTGTGATATAGAATTTGTCGCTGTAGCACACCCAAATCATCCGCTGCATCAGCGCACAGAGACTTTGTCATTTCGTGATTTAAAATTGTATAGGCAAATTGTAGTTCGTGATTCTGGCACGCAAACTAGCCATGATGAAGGTTGGCTAGGCGCAGATATGCGCTGGACGGTTAGTCATTTACGAAACTCTATTGATATGGTTAGCCAAAATTTAGGTTATGCATGGCTTCCTCGTACACAAGTATCTCACCTAATTGAAGAGGAAAAATTAAAGGTACTAAATCTAGAGCAAGGGACAACCCGTGCCCTTAAGTTATATTTAATGTGTAATGACACAGACAGACTAGGGCCTGCTGCACAAGAGTTTAAAGAGCAATTAATTAACCTGAGTTTAGATTAACAATCTTTAACTCATCGCCCTAAGTTATAGTAAATTAAATCACTTGTTTTTCACATCGAGGTGGTCGGCTACATATGCGCCTCGATTGCCTCTTTTTTTTGCGGGGCCTATTGTGCTGTCTATCGCCGTTTGTTGTTCCGTTGCGGCATTAGTCGAAGCGCCTAAAATAACAATATAGGCACTTATATAAAGCCACATTAACATAATAACTACCCCACCTAACGAGCCATAGGTTTCGTTATAGCTCGAAAAACGCGACACATAAAATGAAAAACCAATAGATGCCAAAATCCAAAGCACGGTAGCAATGGAGGATCCTATTGTGATCCAACGCCATTTAGCTGGCTTTCGGTGCGGGGCGTAGCGATATAAGAGCACTAATGTAAAATTAAATATTAAAGCCAATAATGGCCAAGAAATAAGCTTGATCAGTAAATCTATGCCTTCTTTAAGTCCAACTAAGTTAAGTACAATTGGCAAGATACCAATAATTATAAGTGAAAAAATAGCAACGATAATCGCACCCATAGAAAATAAAAAGCGCACTAGTAACGCTTTAAAAAATGAGCGTTTTTCGTATTCTCGATAACTAATATTACACGCAGTAATAAGCGCCTGACTCCCTTTAGAACTACTCCAAATAGTAAGTACTAAGGTTCCCAATGCACTGATACTTAAACTAGCGTTTGAACTTTGAGCAAGACTTGAAACTTGAGACAAAATGAGTTCTCGTGAGCTGTCAGGTAATAATGTAACAAACAAACTCAAATGTTCACTAATATCAGTAGGAGAGGAAAAATAAGCATAAATAGAAACAACGGCGGCAATAGCCGGAAAAATAGCAAGCAGTGCATAAAACGCAACTCCTGCAGCAACAAGCGATAAATTGTCCTCGTTCATTTGCTTAAAAATACGCTTAACAATATCCCACCAACCTACTACAGGAATATGCACAGGTTGAGCTGCTTGCTGCCCTCGTTTAGTCTCTTTCATTCTAAATCCCAAAATTTGTGTTACGTTATCTCAGCAAAATGTTTGCCAAGTTATATTGAACATTTGGTACTAAACTTGCTGCTAACAATTATAAAAACTAAACACGGATGACAGCCATGCCCAGTAGCCAAGCAAACAACATAGTACAAAATAATGCCCCTCTCATAACACATAGTTTTGAAGGTGATATACTTTCATGGCATTTTTTCCACGAACAAAGTCTGCAATTACTGCACGCAACAGCGCAAATATTACCCACTCTATTACTTGGCACAGTCCTTTTAGTACTGAGCTATTTAATCGCAGGGCCGCTTTCGCGACTACTTATAAAACCCATCGATTATATGACCGACAGTAAACTCGTTCACTTAGTCGCAAGGCGCAGTATTAGCACCTTAATTATTTTATTAGGCGTGTACTTATTTTTACGTTTAGCTGGGCTTACTGAGTTTGCAGTCGCTATTATGAGTGGAACAGGATTAATAGGCTTAATATTAGGTTTCGCTTTTAGAGACATAGCAGAAAATTTCATCGCCAGTTTATTACTAAGCATACAAAGACCTTTTAAAATTGATGATGTAATAGAGGTAGATAATCGCTTAGGGATCGTTAAAAAAGTAACCGCACGGGCAACAACACTAGTGGATTACGATGGTAATCATATTCAAATACCAAATGCGACTGTGTACAAAAACACCATTAAAAATCTCACCGCCAATCCCAAAATGCGCGGTAAAGTAGAAATAGGTATTGGCTATGATAACGATATACGCAATGCACAAACTCTCGCACTCGACATTGCCAATCAGCAAAGTGCCGTACTAAGCGACCCACCAGCGCAAGTATTAATAAAAAACCTTGGCTCATCCACTATTAACTTTACCTTGTTCTTTTGGGTTAATAGCGAGCAGCACAGCCCATTAAAAGTAGGCTCACAACTTATGCGAGAACTTGTAAACGAATTTACAAAGCACAATATCAGCATGCCTGACGACGCAAGAGAACGTATTTTACTTACCCCTGCTAACGAAACTATTTTTGGTTCAGAGCAAAAACAATCACCAAAAGTAAAAAACATAGTTAACGAAACAGACGATAAAACTAAAACACTCGATGATGTGAGCAGTGATACTGACGAAATACGTGAACAAGCAGATAAATCAAGAGATCCTGAACAAGGAAAAAATATTATTTAACCTGAGCTCTGATTAAGAGATTTTCAGTGAAAACAAGGCTAATTTACGCGTTAATAGCTGGCCTACTGCAAATAAATTTATTGCAGTTCGCGCTGACAATAACTGCTTGAGATAGATTTATTATCCAGAGTTCAGGTTCTTTATTATAAACACTGCGCATTTGCAGCTTAGCTTGCTAAAATAGGAAAAAATATGTTTTAAGTAAAACAATATGGCATTAACTACTACCTATACACTTGATAGACCTTACTTTTATGAATGCTTCGATGAGTCGCTTCCTTATAGTAAACGTGCGCAACCTAAATATTTTCTACTCATGCTATTAACAGCACTGGGTTTGTTTGGTATTTATGGTTTAAATGATCATTACTTAGGTTCTTTTTTAATCATGCTGGCAATTCTTGAATGCGTTGCCTTTTACTATCGTCGTCCTTGGTGGGTAACCAGACAAATGCTCAGCAGAGCATCTGGCTCAGAAGTCACCCTTACTTTTGATGAAGAAGGCATTAAATCGGTTAATCATTACAAAAACTATCAATTAGTATGGCAAGATATAAACGAAGTTATAGATACAGAGCGCGGATTATTATTAAAAAATAAACGTGGTATGCAATATATTTCAAAACAAATTTTAAGCCCCGAAATTATTAATTATATAAACAAA
>NZ_BADY01000047.1:0-29404 GCF_000241185.1 Pseudoalteromonas sp. BSi20495 | reverse complement strand
ATTACTACCCCTTTTATTCATACAGCTTTAATTTGTATGCGTGTACGGTTTAACTAAACGCTATAAGTAATTTTAAATACAAGGAGCCACTATGTTTTACGATGATATTCAGGGGTTATTACGTGTACTTACAATAGGTGTACTGGGTTATATTGCACTGGTGTTTTGGCTACGTATATCGGGTAAACGTACGCTTTCAAAGTGGAACGTGTTCGATTTTATAGTCACCATTGCGCTGGGCTCTATATTGGCGTCTGTTATTATTTCAAAAAATGTTCCGTTAGCTGAGGGCATATTGGCGTTTGTTGTGTTAATAGGGCTGCAATATATTATTACGTGGCTTAGTGTGCGCTCGTCAAAATTTGCAGCGCTTATAAAAGCAGAGCCCACGTTTTTAATGAGTGATGGTGAATACTGCACTGCTGCACTTAAATCGCAGCGGGTAACTAAATCAGAAATTCGCGCTGCTATTCGTGGTGCAGGCATATTAGCCATTGAAGATGTAGCCGCAGTCGTGCTCGAAACAGACGGCAGTTTTAGTGTAATAGCGCACAATAACAGTGGCTCTAAAACTGCGTTAAAAGATGTTTTTTAGCTATTTAATCGGTGACAAATACCAATAATTTGAAGATTTAAAATAACTGTAAATAATATTACTTGTTGCATGGTTTTAATTCTGGAACGTATAATAACAAGTGTTAACTAAATGGAATTTGCGTAAATCGCAGCTTAAGCAGAACAGGTGGATAAATGAACAAAGGATTGTTAAAGACGTGGAAAACCGACAAAGGTTTTGGTTTTATTAAATCAGACACCCTAGAACACGACACATTTATACACATATCAGCGCTCAAACACATGAGCCGCAAGCCAAAAGTCGGCGACACCATTTACTTTGAAGTTGCAACACAGCCCGACGGTAAAACCAAAGCAATTAACTGCCGTATAGAAGGCGTTGCAGAGCTTAAAGCACCTTATCAAAAACACAATCAACAGCCGCACCGCATTGCTAAATCTAATTTTGCCAGTAGCTTTTTAGGTAAAGTTGCCTCAATTAGCATTATTGCCGTGCTTGGCTTTGTCGCAGTAAATAAATACAACCATTATAAAACTAACGAGCAATTTAATAACCATACTCCCGTTATTACCAACGCCGATTTAGCCACCTTTGATGAAAAATACCCAAAAGTCGTTATTCCTAAAAACACGCAAAATTTTACGTGTGATGGCAGGCAATATTGTACTGAAATGCGCTCACGCGAAGAGGCTGTATTTTTTATTAATAACTGCCCTAATACAAAAATGGATGGGGATGGCGATGGAAAACCTTGTGAGAACGATTCACGGTTTAAAACTGAGTGGTAATTTTATAAATCGTTTAGTTAAAGGTTAAATTTAAGATGGGTTTTACTGTGTGCTGTATAAAAATACAGTGGTACGCAATTTGTCCCATAACATTATTAAAAGGCGTTACGGGGTTAAATAACAGAGGTCATTGAATAACTTTTGTAGCTAGTTGTTACTAATAGAGTTATTTAGCGTAAATATCGAACAATGTAATATGCGCCGTTTTGGGTGTTATAAACCACCAAAGTGGGGTTCAATAAGCTGTTATGCTTTTCTCATATCAAGGAGTTAATTTGAACAAGGAAAATATTTTAATTGTTGTTTTAGGCTTACTAGCAGCAGGAACAATTGGGCTTGAAATTTCAACGTCAGGTGCAACTACAACAAAAACAGAATCTACTTTATTTGGTGTTTTGCAGTTTGTTTTTTCTATTGCATTCGCTTGGTTTCTCTCAAAATATAACTCTAAATCCGAATTTGAATCTCAACAGAAAAAATTTGCTGTTGCAGCTTTTAGACGTATTAAAGAAATAGAATCCCAAACGACTCATTTAATTGAGAGGCTAAATAGAGCTATTTCAGATAATGGTAAAAGTCACATACATGAATTAGACATTGCCCGAACACTTGCGTTGTCTATTAACGAAACTACTCAATCATCAAAGCTTGACTGGGCTGATGTAATTGGTGAGCAAATAGAAGCGTTAGATAAAATTCAAAATATTCAAAAGCAAAAGGCTATTTTGAAATCTACATTTAATTTTTCTGAATTACCTACTTCGATTCAATCAGATCCTAGAATAAGCCAACTAGAAAATGAAGTTGTGAGTTTAAAAGAAACTTTATCAACTGAGTTAAAATTAATGGTTGATGATGATTTACCTACAACTAGAAATGAATTAGAAAATGAAATTTCTGAGTTTAACCATATAGAATTAACAGGTTTTGGTGGTGGCAATGATGATTTTGAAACCGAAATTGATGTAGCGACCTTAACTATTGGTGAAACATTAGATGTATCAATTGAAGACACAAAAGAACGAATAGCAACATTAATCGCTAAAAATTCCTCAGGTAAAGTTGTCGGTTCATTTTTAAATCTATATAACGGTAACTACTCTGATTTTACCTGTGGTGTTTGTGATGTATTAGAAGCGTCAAAATTTAGCGTTACTGTCAGCAAGCTTGACGGGCAAGACGAAGAAACGGGAAGGAAGTATTTTAAGGTTATTGCCAAAAAAGCATAACAAGTCATTCAAAAGGACAAAAAACAGTTGGTTTTTGCTCCTGCGTGCTTATTTTAACCAACTATTTTTTGCCTCTTAATGAGGCGATTATGTGTGTCTCAACTTGGGAGTCAAATTTGGATATTGGACATTCTAAATCAACTGTAATCGATAATGTTTGGTTGTACTCTCGGTATTATGGCAACCAACTAGCTTTCTTACGCGAAGTTGAAGGAAATGGAAGTGCAGCTTTAGTCTATTTGTTTAATTTATTAGAAAATATTTTAAAATCTAACTTAAGTGATTATGAACCAAACTTTCAAGATGTGGTTAAAAAGTCATTAATTAGCGGCGCCATTAATAAAATTGAGCATGATTTTTTAAACAACAAAAAAACAGGTATACGAAAACTAAGAAATATCTTTGCACATGCAAACTTATCTCAGTTCAATGTTAAGTTTAAAGGTGA
The DNA here is from genome assembly GCF_000241185.1 of Pseudoalteromonas sp. BSi20495. Taxonomy (NCBI): domain Bacteria; kingdom Pseudomonadati; phylum Pseudomonadota; class Gammaproteobacteria; order Alteromonadales; family Pseudoalteromonadaceae; genus Pseudoalteromonas; species Pseudoalteromonas sp. BSi20495. The sequence continues at coordinate 26,362 of NZ_BADY01000047.1, read as the reverse complement.
TGAAATACTTTACCCATTAACTGAAAATGATAATTGCCAACTTTTATACTCAAAATTATCAGATATTATTTTCAATATTATTATGAAAGTTGCAATTATTCCGCTCAATTTAGATCTTAAAGTAAACGTTGATAGCGCTATAAAATTGCTGAAATACGAAATTATCACGTTTACACCTGAAGATATTTTAATTGATCATAAGATTAACAATGACACCCATCCTAAATTTTGCTCTTTTCAAAATTTAGGACTACGTTTTAGTTAGTGCAAAAAACGAGCAGGGTGTCTTATGGCAATTGCAAGAAAGCGTCAAGTAAGTTTGGTTGATACAAAATACTACCACTGTATTTCGCGTTGCGTGCGCCGTGCATTTTTATGTGGCGAAGACAGTTTTACTGGTCAATCTTACGAGCATCGACGAGGCTGGGTTGAAGATAAGCTGCTTGAATTAGCGAAGGTATTTTGTATTGATGTATGTGCTTACGCTGTTATGAGTAATCACACCCACTTAGTACTGTATGTTGATGATAAAAAAGCGAATCGATTAAACGATAAAGCGATTATCATTCGCTGGCATAAGCTCTGTAAAGGTACTGTACTTACGCAAAAATACATACAGGGTGAAAAGCTAAGTAAAGCCGAACTTATCTTTTTCAATCAAACAGTAAACGACTACCGCGAGCGCCTATCCAGTATCAGCTGGTTTATGCGATTATTAAATGAAGACATTGCCCGCAGAGCAAACAAAGAAGATAACTGCACAGGTAGGTTCTGGGAAGGGCGATTTATGTCCCAAGCATTATTAGATGAAGCTGCACTTGCTGCTTGTATGGCGTATGTCGATTTAAACCCTATTAGAGCGAAAATGGCTAATACGCCCGAAGAGTCAGACCATACCAGTGTACAAAAGCGCTTAACATGCGCGGCAGAGGGTAAACAGCCTAAACAGTTACTACGTTTTGCAGGCATGTCTCGTCAGGTTATGCCCAAAGGGCTGCCGTTTGAGCTTAAATCGTACCTTGAACTTGTTGAATTAACAGGACGTTGTATACGAGAAGATAAACGAGGTTATATTGAAAGTACACACTTGCCTTTACTAGAAAGGGTGAATATATCTTTAGAAAACTGGTTAAAGCTTACAACCCAATTTACGCGTGTATTTCATGGCGCAGTAGGCAGGCCAGCCTCACAAGAAAGTTATTGTGAAAACTTAAAGCGTAAACGGCGATCAAATATTAGCAATTGCGAAAAGCTACTCGCATAAAACTTAAGCTACTCAGTAAAACTATTCAGTAATAAATCACAACTGCATTATGCAGTTATTTTCATGCGTGTAATTTAGGTTTAATAGGCTAATGACTTATTTAACGGATGAAATAAAGTGACCCAGTTATAAAAGATAAATTCTTAACCTGAAGAGCGAATTTTTTGGCATTGTTTTGTTTGTTCAATTAAAGTGGCTGTCTAGTTTAGTTATTAATGAGCTTGGTGGTTATGTAATGCAGTACCAGTAATACAGCGCTGAGTGCAAATAAGTTAAAAATAGTATCGAGTGACGTGGAGTTATCTGAATCTATGTCGGGTAATAAGCCGCCAATTGAGCCTAAAAACCATAACCAGAGTGCGCCCTTTAAATCAATATGGCCTGCAGATAATAAGGTGGCAGAGCATAAGCCTGTGATGATTACGGCAGTATTAAGATGAGTATTGAAATTTGCCATTGTATCTCTTGATAATAAAATAGGTGGGCATTCTAACAATTGAAAAGTTTATTGTTCACTATTCTTTATAGATTGGTCTTTAAATATGTTTTATCACTTTGATTAGTTGCTGCTTTTTACAATTTTTATTCTTTATCGTGCTTAGTTGTTCCACTAAATGGTAATTTTGGATAGAACAACTTTTCGTTAATTAAACCCAGCACGATGTATCTATTGTTAACTATGAATATGTTATAGTGTTGCAATTGGTGTTTGATATAGTATAACATTCACGGTATTCTAATTTCCCCTTAATAGAGTCTGAATGTGACAACATCAACAGCAATTAATCAAACATCACCAATAGAACCTCGGCGTGTGGCACAAACACGTAATAAAGCATCAAATACGACCCAAGCCACTAAAAACGAAGCGGTTATTGAAGTAGACTCGTTAAGTTTTGGCATTAAAAACAACACCATTTTAAAAAACTTAAGCTTCAGCGTGGCGGCAGGTGAGGTTTATGCGCTACTAGGAGGAAATGGTGCGGGTAAATCAACCACGTTAAAAACGTTACTTGGCTTTAATAAACCAACGCAAGGCTCTGTAAAAGTAGCGGGTAAAGAGGTGAGTAAAGCGCTTGATTTTGTACGAGGTAAAACCGCGTATTTGCCAGAGTCGGCTACGTTATATCCCCATTTAACTGCTCGTGAAAATGTTGAATATTTTTTATCACTCGCTGATATTACAAAATCGTTTGAGCAAATTAACGTGGCTTTTAATCGTGTTGCATTGCAACAAGATGCATGGGATCGCAACATGCAAACTTATTCAAAAGGCATGAGGCAAAAAACAGCGATTGCACTTGCGATACTGCGTGAAGCACCGATATTTTTACTTGATGAGCCTACATCGGGCCTTGATCCTGTTGCTATTGATGAGTTTAACCAGCTAGTACGTGAGCTTGCATTATCAGGCGCGACTATTTTAATGGTTACACACGATGTATATGGCGCATGCCAAGTAGCAAACCGAATTGGTTTACTAAGAGCAGGTGAGCTGGTGGGCGAATTCGATGCACCCGAAAACGGCCGCATTGATACCGAACAAGTTCATGCAGCCTTTGCGCAAAGAGGCGCGTAATGAGCATAAATAACTTTTCAAAAGTGGTTATAGTTGCTAAAGATGAATGGCGCTATTGGCTACGCTCAAAACTAGCAATGACTGTGCTGGCTATTGGTTTATTGCTAACGCTTTCGTCGGTAGTGGTTACCGCCATTACTATGCATGAACTTAGCCATGCTCGCCATGAATTACAAACAACAAGCGATAAAAGCTTTGTTGATCAACCCGATCGCCACCCTCACCGAATGGTGCACTATGGGCACTATGCATTTAGAACGCCGTCGCCACTGAGCACGCTCGACCCAGGTATTGACGCTTACACAGGTAACTCAATATTTTTAGAAGGGCATAGGCAAAACAGCGCAATGTTTGCCGACCAACGACAAGGCACAGCGCTTACCAAATTAGGTAGTTTAACGCCTGCCTTTATTGTGCAAACATTAGCGCCGTTACTTCTTATATTAATTGGTTATAGCTCTATTAGTCGTGAGCGTGAGTTGCAAACGCTTTCATACTTATTAGCGCAAGGTACGTCGGGTATTACGCTTATTGCTGGTAAAGGTTTAGCGCTACTCTCTGTTGTTGGCTTAATTATTGCGCCATTGGCGGTATCGGCTTTATTTACGGTGTCTGCAGGCGAAAGCTTACTAGCTGTTGCAAGTTTTGTTGTGGGTTACGCTTTATATTTAAGTGTGTGGGTATTACTCATTTTATTAGCATCGAGTGTGTTAAATAAAAATAGTAGCAGCTTTACGGCGCTGGCGTTTATTTGGATTTTACTGTGTATTGTTATGCCACGTGTTGCAAGTACTACGGCTGCAACAGCTATACCATCAACCGGTAAAATAGAAACCGATTTTGCAGTTAAAGCTGAGCTTAGAAAATTAGGCGATGGCCATAACACTAACGACCCTGCATTTAAGCAATTTAAACAATCACTCCTTGAAAAGTATAACGTAAATAGCATTGATGAGCTGCCAGTAAACTTTAGAGGGTTAGTGGCCAGTGAGTCAGAGGCAAAACAAACCGATGTACTAAACCAATTTGCCGAGCAGCGTATGCATGCTGAGCTTAAGCAAACGCAAGTGTCGCGTTATTTTGGTTGGGTTTCACCTATGGTGACTATTCGCTCTCTCTCTATGATTGTGGTGGGTACAAGTATAGAAACACACCATCGCTTTTTACGCGAAACCGAGCAACTACGTTTTGATTTTGTGCAAGGGCTTAATAAAGTTCACATTGAAAAACTTAACTACCAAGACGACCTGAACCGCAATGCCAATGCCGCAGCAACTCAAAAAGCACGCGTAAGCGCTGATAATTGGAAAATTCTACAAGAGTTTAACTTTACTGTAGATAGCGCAAATATTCGCACACAAAGAAGTGTGCCTGCTTTTTTACAATTATTACTGTGGATTGCAGTGCTAGTTGGCGGTATTAAATTTGTAGGGAAGCGTTTGTCATGAACTATTTAATTAAGCAATTTACACGTGAATGGGGCTTTTTACTGCGTCAAAAATACGTAGTGGTGTTACTACTTTGTAGCTTTGTTTTATCGGGTTTTGCTATTTACAGCGGGCTAAGCGAAGTAAGCGCGCAGCAGCAAACCATTGAGCGTTTAAAAGCAGCAGATCAAAGCGATCGCGCTAACGTACAACATAAGCAAAACGATGCGGGCATGTTAGCGTATTACAGCTTTCATTTAACGTACTCTCAGCCATCTAACCTTGCATTTGCTGCATTAGGTGAGCGCGATATTTTCCCGTGGAAGCACCGCATTAATTTGTTGGCGCTTGAGGGGCAAATTTACGAAAGCGATGCGCAAAATGCTGAGCTGGCCCAAGCCGGAAAAATAGACTTTGTGTTTGTAATTAGTGCACTAGCGCCATTGGTTATTATTTTGCTGTTTCATGATTTATTTGCAAGCGAGCGCACCAGCGGCAGGCACGATCTATTAGTCACTACAGCTAAGTCTTACTTTGCCTTGTGGGGCGCACGAATAACCGTGAGGTTTGTAGCGGTAATAGTGTGTTTAATGCTGCCATTTTTTGTGGGTGCTTTTATAGCTGGAGCAAGCGCCTTTGAAGTGACGTATGTATCGCTTTTATGCATTGCATACCTTGCATTTTGGGCGGTGCTTAGTGTGTGGCTAGGTAAAAATGCAACCAGTGCGCCGCGTGTTGCTTCAAGCTTAATTGGTTTGTGGGTGTTATTTGCTTTTATTATTCCTATTTTAGGCGACCTGGCTATTAATAAAGCGGTGCACTCTTCTAATGGTGGCGACATTGTCCTTACCCAACGAGAGGCGGTAAACGGAGCATGGGATTTACCTAAATCAGACACCATGGATGCTTTTGTTAAAGAGTACCCGGCACTTGCGCCTTACATTGATATGAGCAGCGAATTTGAATGGAAATGGTATTACGCATTTCAGCAAATGGGTGATTTAAAAGCAGCAGAACTTTCACAGGCCTATCGCGATGCTGCGGCTAAAAAATATGAGCTAGCGGGGGCTGTATCTTGGTTGTCGCCACCGCTTTTATTACAACGTAGCCTAACGCGTGCAGCTAATACCGACTCGCTTGCCGCTTATAACTACGAGCAGCAAATTAGAGATTACCATCAACAATTGCGCGAGTTTTATTACCCGTGGTTATTTTACAAAGGCGACCCAACTAAAGCGGCACTTGAAAACATGCCACGCTTTGAAAGCACCACGCAAAGCAGCAACTAAAAATACAGCGCTAAACATAGCTGTTTAGCGCAATTACATATTTAAAACACAATTATAAAATACGTACATTACTCACAAGGTAAATCATGAAAACCAATATAAAAGGGCATAAGCTCACCTATTTAAGTGCTTGTTTAGTAAGTTTGTTTAGCAGCCAAATCATGGCCGCTGAGCAAAAACAGCAAGTTAGAAGCGTAACGGATGACACAATTGAAAAAGTAACCGTTGTTGCAACTCGCCAAGCTTACCAAGGTAACTTTAGCCCTTTAGAAACACCGCAGTCAGAGCTTAAAATAGATTTAGAAGCTCTTGAAAACGCAGGCGCAGTAGCCCTTGACCAAGCACTTGATTTATCGGCCTCTGTTGCGCGCCAAAACAACTTTGGTGGGCTTTGGAATAGCTTTTCGTTACGTGGCTTTGTAGGCGATGAAAACCTACCAAGTAACTACTTAGTAAATGGCTTTAATGCAGGTCGTGGTTTTGGTGGCTCGCGTGACTTATCGGGTATTGAGTCGGTTGAGGTGTTAAAAGGTCCACGTGCTGCTTTATTTGGCCGTGGTGAACCTGGCGGTACGGTAAACTTAGTAACTAAACGCCCAACGTTTGATACGAGCGGCGAGCTAAAGCTAAGCGTAGGAAGCTTTGATACCTACCGCGCTGATGTAGATTACACAACCCCCCTTAATGACGACGTAGCAATTAGGCTGGTTGGTTTTTATGAAGATGCCGAAAGCTTTAGAGATACAATAGAAACAACAAAAAAGGGCTTTAGCCCGTCAATAGTGTGGAATATTAATAACAATAGCCAACTAATATACGAGCTTGAATATTCAGACCAAGAAGTCCCGTTTGATAGAGGCGTATTAGCAATAGATGGCGAGCTTGGGCTTATCCCTGAAAGTCGCTTTTTAGGTGAACCGGGCGATGGCCCAATTGAAGCTGATGTACTAGGGCATCAATTAGAGTACATTCATGACTTTGATGATAACTGGAGCATTTTATTTGGTGCAAACTACCGTGATACCTCTATGGAAGGCTTTGCAACTGAAACCGGTTTTGGCGGCGTGATTGACGGTGAAGTAAATCGCTTTAGACGATACCGCGACTTTGACGCGAAATACCAAGTATTTAGAACTGAGCTAAGTGGTAATATAGAGCTTGGCGGGTTTGAGCACCGTTTAATTATGGGTGTTGATGCCGATAAATTTGAAAACGACCAAGTAATTTTACGTGTGCGTGGCGATCAATACATTAATGTATTTAACCCTGTTTACGGCGCGTATGAATTACCAACGCCAACATCGAATACTGACCGCGTAGAAATTCAAGAGTCGGTAGGGGTATTCATTCAAGACCAAATAAGCCTAACCGATAAGTTAGATATACGTATTGGTGCACGTTTTGATGATTACGAGCAGCGCTTAAATAACCGCTTAGCAAATACCAACACAAAACAAACTGAGTCACGCGTGAGCCCGCAGTTTGGTGTGGTGTATGAAGCCAGCGATTACGTGTCTGTTTATGGTGCTTATGGCGAAAACTTCCGTCCGCTTTCGGGCGCTGATGCTAATGGTGATGGTTTTGAGCCTAACCAATCTACATCTGCTGAGGTGGGTGTTAAATTTACTCTAAACGATGGCGCCTTATTTGGTACTGTTGCCGTGTTTAAAGTAGAGCAAGACAACATGCTAGTTGTAGATGATGCAACTGCGTTTACTTACGCAGCCATTGGTGAAGCACAAAGTAAAGGTGTTGAGATTGATATTACAGGTGAACTTACTGATACATTAGAAGTTTGGGCGTCATATGCGTACGTTGATGCAACAATTGAAAACTCATTTTTTGATGCCAACTTTGGTTTCACAGTAGAAGCAGGCGCGTCATTATTAAACGTGCCAGAGCAACAGCTTAGCTTACAGTTAGTTCAATCAACAGAGCTATACGGTAAAGCCATTAAGTTTGGTGGTGGTTTATTACATGTGGGTAAGCGCAATGGCTTTTTTGGTACCGACTTTGAACTACCAAGTTACACAACTGCGCGTGCTTTTGTAAATTACGATATAACAAACGCGATTGGTATTACGGCTGAGGTAAATAACCTGTTTGATGAAACGTATTATACAAACTCGTTTGCCGATGCATGGGTACAACCTGGTACACCCAGAAACGTTAAGTTTTCTGCATCATATAAGTTTTAAACTGTTAATCTAAAACCCAAAAAGGCTGCTTAAATTAGGCAGCCTTTTGTTTTTAAAACCTCTAAAATAAGTACTTAAAACGGTGCATAGCCATCATTTGGTCAACTTCTGACCCTGTAAACTCTTCGCCTGGTAAGTTTAAGTTAATGTTAAGCGTTACAGCTGATGCGTCGGTATGTGGGCGAATTGACGCATCTGTACTTGGGTCGTAATAAATAGAAAAGCCAAATGTTTGTGTATCGTAGCCAATTATTTCAGGAAACAATAAGCGCGAAATAGGGCGCATATAAGTGTTTAGTATTTCGTTATAAAATGCCTGAAAGCTTGGCGCGGCTAAATAACCTTCTGATCGGCTATCAAGCATGGCACCACGGCGATTTAACACTATGCCGTATGGCGGGCGCATAGGAATTTGCGAATTCCATACTTGTTCTAAATATCCGCGTAATACTGCTAGGCGCTCAGGATCAAAAAATTGAAATTGAAACACATCAGGCGCTACTTCGTGTAATAACGCTTTTACGGCCAGCTCTTTTGATGGATCGTCCCATGCTTGTTTTACTGCTTCACGTAGGTTTTTATCAAGTAGTGTATCGTCAAGCGTAAACGTTGAGCTATCTATTGATGTTGTTTCCCATTCGATCCACGCGTTTGTAATTAGGTCGGTGTTGTTTATCCAAAAGTGTTGTACTGCTGGTTCACGGTAAAGCATGGCTTGTCGTGTTGGTAACTCTAGAGCACGCGCTAGTTGTAATTGGTTGGCAAACATTTTGTGTCACTCCAGTTGTTGAATTTGGTTTATATCAATCTAGGAGCGCAATTTATTGCATTTGATTTAGTAGATAATTAAGTTGCTTAATAAGTACTAGTGAGTTGCTCTATCGCCCCAAATTTCTTCTAGGCGGCTGTCACGACCACAACGCCAACGGTAGGTGTTATATCTGATAGGGTTGTTTTTGTAATAATCTTGATGAAAGCTTTCCCTACCTTTAATAGGGTAAAAGGTACTTGCGTTTAATACAGGTGTAACCACAGTTTGATTAGGAAACTCGGCTACAACAGCTGCTTTTGTTTTTTCAGCTAATTTACGTTGTTCGTCGTTTTGTACAAATATAGCGCTTAAGTAACTAGGGCCTTTATCGCAAAATTGGCCTCTTGCATCAAAGGGATCAATATTTACCCAGTAATGATCAAGTATACCCTGATAGCTTACTATAGCTGGATCGTAAGTGATTTCTACGGCCTCGTAATGGCCTTTATGATTACCATTGTACGTCGGGTTTTTAAGTTTACCGCCAGTAAAGCCCGATATTACATCGGTTACGCCTTTTAGCTTTTCAAAATCACTTTCCATACACCAAAAACAACCTCCAGCTAAAACGGCTTTTTCGGTTTTTTCTGCATGAGTAAATGTGCTAAACAATATTGCGGCAGATGTTAATACTAATGCGAGTGATTTTTTCATAAAATTATCCACCTGAAGTGTGAGTTTAAATACTTAAGAAGTTAGACCCGCTAAGTGCTAATACTATTTCGTGCTTTGACAAGTTATATGGATAAGACTAGTAGTAAGATCACTATTTAAGTTAGTAGCATGGTTTAATTGGGTTAGCCAAGTATGCGTTATTTAATGGGGTGTTGAATTATGTTTACGTGTTCATTAAAGTGACAACATTCGTGATATAAATTAGCAGGTGATAAATGAACCAGTTAACAGAAACTTCAATAAGCTGCCCTTATTGTGGAGAAAGTATAGAAGTATTACTTGATGCAGCAGATATTGATGAGCAATACATAGAAGACTGCCAAGTGTGCTGTAAGCCTATTTCGTTTGTGGTATTTGAAAATGATGACGAACTAAACGTTAATGTTTACAGCGAAGACGATGCGTTTTAATTCGTTAATTAGATAGTAGGCTGCAAAATTGCAGCCTTTTTACTGTGTATGTGTTTGGTTAGCTATTTTGTTCTCGCGCGAGTTGGTTAGGGAGAAGTTCTTCTACTATTTCGCGTGCTGGCAGTGTATAGCGTGTGCCGTCAAACATTACTGAGGTAAACTCGTTAATATTAGTAATGCCTGTTAAGGTCCAGCCTTCGCCGCGCTTTGGGCAATATACTGTGGTAGTGGGTTGTATTACTTTAAAATCGTCACTCATTACGTTCTCTTACTCTTTTTGCTTTAAAGATAATGCTTGTTAATGGGGTATGGTAAGTTAATAATGCGTGCCCATAAAGAGCTAATTTAACTAACCACTTAAATAAAATGTTTAATACCACAAAGCTTGAACGCGTTACGCTGTGTTTAATTACCCACAAACACGCTGCGTGTTTATTTAATATTTTAAACCACCCGCATGTGTCAGAATTTAACGACTACGAAACACCGCTTAGCAAAACACAAATCAAACAATTAATACAAGATGATATTAGTGCTTACTACGAAGGCGAAGTGATTAGAGTCGCAATTGAACATAATACATCTGGGAAGTTAATGGGTACTTGTGGGCTTTATAATTTAACGCCGTGTAAAAGTAGTGCCTTTATAGGGTTTGAGCTGCACCCCGACTTTTGGGATAAAGGCATAATGTTTGAAGTAGTGAGCGGTTTTATTGAAACCCTAGTTAAGGATATTGCGCTTAAACATTTGTCGGCTGAGGTGAGTGCACACAATGCACGTTCCCATAATTTACTTATTAAGTTAGGTTTTAGCTTAAGAGAAAATTCTATCTGGCATAAATCACTTTAACTCAAGACGGCAATTATAAGTGCTTATCTTTTTTGAATCCTCAATCCTTAAAGCTCAGTAAATAAAATACAAAAAATAGCGGCTTTCTATTATAGTTAAGCGTAAGCAAATGAATTTGTTACCCGTGTTTTATTAAACATTTACGCTTAACAAGGATTTTATATGCTAGGGCGTGTTGATCTTTGTGGATTGAAATTTGTTCAATCTAGGGACGATTAAATCGCGGCGCGAGGTTTGTAACCTAGTGGGCTAAGTAAAAACCGAGCAACAAAGAGTTGATCGTCTCTAGAAAGAACCCAAAGGGCAGCGCATGTTTGGTATTTATGCTGCGTTATCGCCTATTTATGTGGAATAACCACACTGCATAGGCTCTGCCTTGCCTAAATACCAAACATACTGCTGCAAATTCAACCTCGAAAGATAAACAGGCCCTAGTACTGTTGCTGCTTTCGGGTAAAATTATTAAGCTAATTGGTACTCGCGGCGCGTCTATTTTAACGCGAGTGATGGGCATGATTTTAGCCGCGTTTTCGGTTGAGCTTATTATGACCGCGCTGGAAATAAAACAATGGGTTAAGCTCGATTAAATAACTCCTAAACATTGAAAGGAATGCCGCATGGCAATAAAAATAACAAAACACTCTTTTATTAATTTAAGTTTAGCCGTAGTCATTTTTGCTATTGGTATTTTAGCCATACGTTATTACAACCATTATGTATCGGCCTATACAGATGTAACAATTAACTCAAGCGTGCTTAATGAGTCGCGCAAGGTGTTTATAAGATTACCTGCTAATTACAATCCAAAAAAAGCGTATCCGTTAATTATTAAAACCGATGGTAACTTTAATTTAGATACATGGGACAAAGCACTTACAAAACAAGCTAAGAGCGAAAAAGGGGATAAGGCTATATTGGTGTCTATTCCTAATTTGTTTTTTACAGATACACGTAATCGCGATTTAGTGCCTCCTTATGCCCGCCAAGATGTAAATACACAGGCGCGTCCAGAGCACGAAACACTGATTGAACCAAATGGCGAAGCCGACAAGTTTTTAGCGTTTATTGAAACTGAGTTACTCCCTTATTTATCAGCAAAATATAAGCTTAGTAATAATCGTGTATTAAGTGGTTTTTCGGCAGGTGGTAGCTTTGTACTTTATACACTGCATACAAAGCCTGAACTGTTTAATGGCTACTTTGCATTTAGCCCAGCTGCTTGGTACGACGACATGACCGTAGTTAATAATGTAAAAGCATTTTTAACTACTCAAGCAAACAAAGTTAAGGCGCCTACTTATTTATATCTATCGGTTGGTGGGGCAGAGCATCCGTTAATGTTAAAAGCGTTTAGTAATTTAGAGACCGTTTTAACAGCCAACCCTAACAATAACCTTGTGTGGCAAAGTGCTATAAACAAAGGTGCTGAGCATTCAGATAATCCATCAATTAGTGTGGCTAAGGCATTAGCTGGTTATAGTACGTTTATTAAAAAGTAGGTTAGATAGGTTTAAGCGGTAGCTGTATGTATACACAGCTACCGCTGCTCTGTGTATTTAGAATGCTTAATCAGCTTTATAACACTTTACTTAGTTCAATATTATTAATGACTTACAAAGAGAGGTTGGTTTAAATTATTTTTGCACAGTAATTACACGTACTGTTTTTATATACAGTACGCAACTATTGAATTAGAATGCAGTTAGTACCTATGAGCATATACACATCTATTTGTTACTGCCTTTAATCAGCCTTAGGTATTTGTGATCAGCAATAAGCAGTGTCAGTACTTTGCAGTTCAATATAGTTTCAGCATCTTTTTATACTCTTAATGCAGTTAATATAAATTGGCTGGTGGCTTTACAGTAAGAGAACACATCATACTAAATATTACTATAACGCTAAACTTAGCAATAGAGTCAAATTAGAAAAAAGTAATCAAAGAGGTAGTCAAAAATAATAAAGCCTGCGATAACTACATCCACTAAAAATATAAATGCCGAGTGTGGACTATGAGTGATTAATTAAAGTTTTACTCGCTCATTGTAATGAGCAGCAAAATGGTAAACGTAAAAAATAGGGGCATCGTGAATGGTGCTATTACAAATTAAAAAAGCAGATACCAATGCGGCTGTTAATGCCTTTGTTAAAATAGTCTTAAACGCTAAGCCAAGCATTCAAAAAAGTATAGAAAAATAAAAAAAGCCCAGTTAAAAAAGTTAAAAGGGCTAAAAGGGTTGTGCTTAGGGAAGTTGTAGTCGTTTTTTAAACTTATATTTAAAACTTATATCTAAATCCAAATGCTATACCGTCATCTTCCGACTGCTCCATTTGTGCTTGTTGATCGTCGTTATCGCTTTCAAAGTCGCTAAAGTCTTTACGCGCTTCTACGTAGGCAATAGTGTCTTCATCAATTAAGTAGTGAAGGCCAATAACAGCAAACTGACGCTTAAATACATCGTCTGGGTCGGCGTTAAAGTTTGGCTGAATTACGTAATCATCACCGGCATCAAACATGTTGTAGGCAATAAAAGGGCGAAAATCGTTATCAAAGCGGTAAGATGCAAATGTTTCTACACCGATTGCGTCTTTAATTAAGCGACCAATGTTATCTGTGTCGTGGTTTTTGTTTTTATTTACGTTGGCTGCAACGTATAGGCCGGGCTCATCAATGTTGCCCCACATAATACCTGCACCATAAATTAAATCTTCAACATTACGAGTAGAACCATCGCCAAACGTTAAATCAAACTCACCACGGTTAACACCTGCTGTAAGTGTTAGCATGTCAGTTGGGGTATAAGTTACAGACGCACCAAATGTGTAATTAAATTCAACTTCTTGGGCTGCACTATCGCCAGAGTTCCAAAGTGCTTCACATTCTTCTTCTGAAATGTCGGTTACGTCACAGGTATAAAATTCGCTGTTTTTAAGCTGCGCTTGTACTGCAAAACTAAAATCGTTATAGCTATTGCGGTACTGCACTAATTTATCTCCACGACCAGTGCCATTAACAGCGCCATCGTCTTTGTTATAGGTGTAAACACCAGCCGCATTACCATCCCATACAAAGCTATTATTTGTGCCGTAAACCACGTCGTACCATGCACCCCATTGTTTACCAATGGTTAGTTGCCCGTACTTTTCGTGCGAAAGCCCTGCGTAACCTAAACGGTTATACAAAAACTCATCCTGGATAGACTCAAAACGATTGTTATAAATAATATCGCTGCTGCCAACAGGGTTTACACCCCATTCCACGAGTGCGAGTGCGGTCCAGTCTTTCTTAAGCTTTCGGGTAAATCCAAAGTTGATGCGCGAAGTACCGTTAACAACTTCGGTTTCGTTTTGTGTATTAATAACACGCACATCAAGATATCCACCAACTTCAACAGTATTTTTGTCATCTTTGTATAATTCTACTGCCGAAACAGCGGGTGCGAATACAATACTTGCGCTAATAAGCGTCGCTAATTTTTTGCTCATCTTGTGTGTTGCCCTGTGTAAATTGGTCAATTTTTTACGTAGGTAAAAATTCAGATTCGAAGACTAACAAAGCAATAAACGGCTCAAAAGTGAAAAATACTCAATAAAATTAATCGTTAAACTTAACGGATATTCACTAAAGGTTAATTTTGTTTTTCAGGTGTTGCAAAAGTTTATGTTTTTAATGATTTGATAGGTAAATAGGATGAGGAATTAGCGATGTGTAAAAATTGTAATTTGAATTAATTTCATCTTGGTTAAAAAGTAGTAACTAGTGCAAAAGCTCTAAAAGTACTTTATTTTCATAAATATAACTTTTTATTATTATAGGGTGAACAAAAATGAGTTAAGTAGACACACAAACACGTTAAAAGTGTTTTTACTCTAATTTGTATCGTAATTTCTAATCTCTTATGCCTGTTTGTAAAACATACTTTATGGATTTTAATTAGAGTAAGTTGAATAAAAATTAACGAAACCATTAAATCTAATCCGTTATTTTAGCTACTAACTACATAGTCATAATAAATGGCTAAAACGTAGTGGTCTGCCTTTAAACTTTCATAGAAAAACAGGCCATTTTGGTTTAAACTGCGCGCAATTTAAATACATCATTACTCCTTTGGAGGGTAGCGCTATTATTAGTACAGCTAATGTCACCATGCAATTTGGTGCTAAACCATTATTTGAAAATATCTCAGCAAAATTTGGCGATGGTAACCGTTACGGTTTAATCGGTGCAAATGGTTGTGGTAAATCAACATTTATGAAGATTCTAAGTGGTGAGCTCGAAGCGTCTTCAGGTAATGTAAGTACTGATCCAAATGAACGTGTTGCTAAACTAAACCAAGACCAGTTTGCCTACGAAGAATACTCAGTAATTGATACTGTGATCATGGGTCACAAAGAGCTGTGGAAAATAAAACAAGAACGTGACCGTATTTACTCTTTACCAGAAATGAGTGAAGAAGACGGTATGAAAGTAGCCGATCTTGAAACTGAGTTTGCTGAAATGGATGGTTACTCTGCTGAATCTAAAGCAGGCGAGCTTCTATTAGGCGTAGGTATTGGTACTGACCAACATTTTGGCCCTATGTCAGAAATTGCACCTGGTTTTAAACTTCGCGTGCTACTTGCACAGGTGTTGTTTTCAGACCCAGATATAATGCTACTTGATGAGCCTACCAATAACTTGGATATTTACACCATCAAGTGGTTAGAAGACGTGTTAAACCAACGCGACTGTACCATGATAATCATCTCGCATGACCGTCACTTTTTAAACTCTGTGTGTACTCACATGGCCGATATTGACTATGGTGAGCTACGGATTTACTCAGGTAACTACGACGAATACATGTTTGCAGCAACGCAAGCACGTGAGCAGCTACTTAGCGAAAATGCGAAAAAGAAAAACCAAATTGCTGAACTTCAACAGTTTGTATCTCGTTTCTCTGCTAACGCATCTAAAGCTAAGCAAGCAACATCGCGTGCTAAACGTATCGACAAAATCCAATTAGACGAAGTTAAAGCATCTTCACGCCAAACGCCGTTTATTCGTTTCGACCAAGAAAAGCAGTTATTCAGAAACGCGCTTGAAATGACAAACCTAACACAAGGTTTTGACGACAATACGTTGTTTTCTGGACTTGAAGGTTTAGTAGAAGTTGGCGAACGCATTGCTATTATTGGTGAAAATGGTGTTGGTAAAACAACATTACTTAACACATTAGCAGGGCGCTTAGCACCTAAAGCTGGTGAGTTTAAGTTTTCTGAAAACGCGAACATTGGTTACTACGCGCAAGATCACGCTGATGAATTTTCAACCGACATGAACTTGTTTCAGTGGATGGAGCAATGGCAACAAGAAGGCGACGACGAGCAAGTGGTTCGTAGCTTCTTAGGCCGTATGTTATTCTCTCAAAACGATATTAAAAAATCAGTTAAAGTAATTTCAGGTGGTGAGCAAGGCCGCATGTTGTTTGGTAAAATTATGATGCATAAACCAAACATATTGCTAATGGATGAGCCAACCAACCACATGGATATGGAATCTATTGAAGCGCTTAACTTAGCCCTTGAAGCTTATGAAGGTACATTGATGTTTGTCTCGCACGACCGTCAGTTTGTATCATCGGTTGCGACCCGTATTTGGGAAATTAAAGACGGTAAAGTTATCGACTTTAGAGGCAACTACGCAGAATACCTAGCGAGTAAAGAAGCTTAATTAGCTATTTACCCGTTAACTCTAAAAAGCCATGTTTAAACATGGCTTTTTTTGTTTTTGTGAGTCGCAATTAAACTTGGTTTGGGTATAATACCCGCCTAAAACCGGACATAAGTCCGCTATTTTTAAAATACATTACTGAGGAGTATTTATGACTGTTGGCATTATTATGGGTTCTAAATCAGATTGGCCAACCATGGAACATGCAGCACTTATGCTAGAGCATTTTGGCATTAAGTACGAAACCAAAGTCGTGTCTGCACACCGCACTCCTCAATTACTTGCTGATTACGCAAGTTCAGCCGCAGAACGTGGTATTAAAGTTATTATTGCTGGCGCTGGCGGCGCTGCGCATTTACCAGGTATGGCAGCTGCTTTTACATCGCTTCCTGTACTTGGCGTGCCTGTAAAATCAAAAGCATTAAATGGTGTTGATTCACTTTTATCTATTTGCCAAATGCCTAAAGGCGTTGCAGTAGGTACGCTAGCAATTGGTGAGCCGGGTGCAGCAAACGCGGGGTTATTAGCTGCACAAATTTTAGGATGTCAAAATCCAGAAATTTTTGCAAAAATTGAAGCGTTTCGTAAAGCGCAAACCGACACTATATTAGCTAATCCAAACCCTGCAGAGTAATAATGAATATTTTAATATTAGGTGCAGGGCAACTTGCACGTATGATGAGCCTTGCCGGCGCGCCGCTTAATTTAAACGTTGTGGCGTACGATGTAGGCAGCAAGCAAATTAAGCACCCACTAACAGGCGATGTTTATAGCACGTCGCTTGAGCAAGCTATATCAAACGCTGATGCCATTACTGCCGAGTTTGAGCATATTCCTGATGACGTACTAACACTTTGCTGTAACAGCAATAAGTTTTACCCAGGTAAAGCTGCAATTAAAACCGGTGGCGATCGCTCGCTTGAAAAAGCATTGCTTGATAAAACAAACGTAACTTGTGCGCCGTACCAATTAATTACTGAAAAAGCGCATTTAGAACTTGCCGTTA
Source organism: Pseudoalteromonas sp. BSi20495 (assembly GCF_000241185.1). NCBI lineage: Bacteria > Pseudomonadati > Pseudomonadota > Gammaproteobacteria > Alteromonadales > Pseudoalteromonadaceae > Pseudoalteromonas > Pseudoalteromonas sp. BSi20495. The sequence goes on along the minus strand of NZ_BADY01000047.1, from coordinate 9,141 downwards.
AAACCCTAGGTAAACCACTTGTAATTAAAACATGCCAAGCGGGTTACGATGGAAAAGGCCAATGGCGTTTAAAATCGGATGTTCAAATAGACGAAATTTGGTCACAAATGGCTGATTTTATTGCATCAGGCACGCAGCTTGCGCCACATACGATAATTGCTGAAAAAATGATCCCGTTTGATCGTGAAGTATCTATTATTGGTGCGCGCGACAAACACGGTAATGTTGCTATTTATCCGCTAACAGAAAACGAGCACACCAATGGTGTATTGACGCTCTCTATTGCCGGTAAAAATAATCAAAATGTTGAAGCTCAAGCAAACAATGCATTTACAAAAATAGCAAACGAGCTTAACTACGTTGGCGTATTGGCTATAGAGTTTTTTGATGTACAAGGCACATTACTCGTTAACGAAATTGCACCGCGCGTACATAACTCTGGCCACTGGACGCAACAAGGTTGCCATTGCTCCCAGTTTGAAAACCACATGCGTGCTGTTGCAGGTTTACCGCTTGGTAATACAGAACTTAAACACGTTACAGCAATGATTAATGTATTAGGACAATCAAGTATACCGAGTGAAATTTTACATATAGCGAATGTTACAAGTCATTGGTACGGAAAAACAGCAAAGCCAGGGCGTAAAATGGGCCATATAAATGTATCGGCTACAAATATAAATGAACTCGCCGATAAGCTTGGCGAACTTTCAGAATACCTACCTGAACAAGAGTACCCTGGTATTTTAAAAGCAGCTGCCAATTTACTACTCAGTGAATAGTTATCATACCTTTATATAAATACCGGCTTAAGCCGGTATTTTTTTGTCATAAAAATGGGCTTTGAATATGTAATACTGTTAAAGTCTAATTTTAAATTTGTGAAGTAAAACAATGAAACTAAAAACAATATCTGGCGTGCTAGCCATTACTGCATTATTTAGCTTAAATACATTTGCATCAGACTCTCTTCGTGTTGCTACTTTTAATGTAAGTATGGATGCAACTAATCACACACCTAAAGGCGAGCAAGTTAAAAGTGATGCCTTAGTTAACTCACTTAAAGCAAACCACCAGCAAATTAAGAACATAGCGGAAATTATTCAGCGTGTTCGCCCTGATATTATTTTACTTAACGAATTTGATTACATCCCAAAAGAGCAGGGCATTGAATACTTTAATAAACATTATTTAAATGTAGGTCAGCAAGAACAAGCCGCTATTAACTATCCTTACTCTTATATAGCCCCAGTAAATACAGGCCTAGCCACCGAGTTTGATTTAGATAATGATGGCAAAAAAAATGGCGTGATGGGCGATGCACAAGGCTTTGGCTTTTTTGAAGGGCATTATGGTATGGCTATTTTGTCAAAATACCCAATCGATTTTGATAAAGTAAGAACCCTTCAAACTTTTAAATATAAAGACATGCCAAATGCTCAAATGCCTGTAATGCCTAAAACAGGCGAAAACTGGTATAACGCACAAGAATGGCAAGCACTTAGACTAAGCTCTAAATCGTTTTGGGATTTACCTATTAGCGTAAACGATAAAACCATTCATGTTATTGCATCTCACCCAACACCGCCTGTATTTGACGGTGAAGAGGACAGAAACGGCAAGCGTAACCACGATGAAGTAAGGTTAATAGCCGATTACGTTTCAAATGCTAAGTATATTTACGACGATAAAGGCGAAAAAGGCGGTTTAAAAGCTCGCTCTCGTTTTGTTATTTTAGGCGATTTAAACGCAGCCCCTGAAGGCGATAAAGCCCGTACAAATACCACCGACCAATTACTTAAAAACCCATTAATAAATGCTCACTTTGTTCCAAAAAGTGAAGGTGCTAAAGAGCAGTATGATGTGCCTTATGCACAAAATTACAGTGCTAATTGGCAAGCCCGTGTTGATTACGTTTTACCGTCAAACTATGGCTTAAAAATTAAGGACGGTGGGGTGTTTTGGCCAACTAAAACCAGTAATGAATACCGTTTAATTAAAGACAGAAACGCATCAAGCGATCATCGACTGGTGTGGCTTGATTTAGTAATTGAATAACGTCTATTACAATTAGTAAACTGAGCTTTACCCTGTTTAATGGCTATTTATCTTAAATAATTGCAATAACTTGAGTGCTTCTGCTTAAATACGGCCTAATTATAATAACCGTATAGAAGCACTATGATTTTTAATTTTTCTTCATCTAAAACATTAGTGGCCTTAGCCGTTGCCTCAAGTATCATGCTTGCAGGTTGTAGCGCTACCGCTAACACCTCTTCAACACAGCAAAGTGCTTTACCAGCAACCAAGGTTGCTGCGGTTGTAAACACACCAGCAGATATCGGCTCACAAAAAATAACGCTAGAACAAGCAATGGCCGATCCCGATTGGATGGGTAATCAGCCAGAGAGCGCTTATTGGGCAAGCGATTCAGCTACTATTATTTATGCTCAAAAAGAGCAAGGTAATACATTACGCAATTTATTTAGCCAATCTGTTAACAGCCAAACAGCAGAGCAGGTAGCACTTAATAAACTTCATACTGTGGGTTCAAATAAAGCTGTTTATTCTAAAAATAAAACAATGGCGGCTTACACATTTAAAGGCAATGTATTTGTTAAAAACCTAAAAACAGGTGAACTTAAACAAATTACAGCGACATCAACAAGTGAGTCTAAACCACAATTTTTAAACAATGGTGATTTAGTTTACCGCCAAGGTAATGTGTTTTTTAAAGTTGATTTAAAAACAGGATTAACCAATGAACTTGCTAACTTAAAACTTGCTGATAAGCCTAAAGGGATTGAAGAGCCAAGCACGTATATTGCTAAAGAGCAGCATAAACTGATTAAATTTGTGGCGCTTCAACAAAAAAATAAAAAAGATAAGCAAGCACGCAATGAGCAAATTAATGAACAAAATGATTCAATTGCTAACACGGCTTACTACTTAGGTAACGGTAATAAAGTTGCAGAGGCACAGCTTTCGCCAAATGGTGATGCGTTATTAGTCGTAGTTAAAGAAAAAACTGATTCGCGCGCAGATGGCGATATTATGCCAAATTACATCACTAATGATGCAACTATTGAGCCTAAAAAAGCACGCCGCCGTGTTGCAGATGCTAAAGAAGAAACCTCACAGCTTGTCTACATCAATTTAACTAACAAAGAGCAAACATCACTTAGCTTTAATACCTTACCGGGTTTTGATGAAGATGTTTTAGCCGCAGTTAAAAAAGAAAATTATGCACGTGATGGTAAAACATATAAGTCTAAAAAGGCGCCTCGTGGCATTAACCTTATTATGGACTGGGGTTTTGAGCAAAGCCCAATAGTATGGAACGACGACGGCTCACAAGTGGCTGTCATGCTTGAAGCGTGGGACAACAAAGATCGCTGGCTTGCGAACGTTGATTTTAAAAACAACAAACTTGTGTCGCAACACCGCCTACATGACGATGCATGGATTGCTTACGCATTTAACGACTTTGGTTGGTTACATAACTCAAACACGCTTTATTACCTATCGGAAGAATCTGGTTACAGCCAACTTTATAAAAAGCCAGTCAATGGTAGTGCAACTGCGCTTACACAAGGCCAATTTGAGGTTTCTAACTTAACGCTTACCAGCGACGACAGCGCAATTTATTACAAAGCGAATGTGGAGCACCCAGGCCTGTACGAAATTTACCGTGTTAACCCACAAACAGGTAAGAGTGAGCAAGTTACTGATTTAAATGGCATGACTGACTACACGTTAAGCCCTGATGAAACCAAGTTACTCCTTAAGCACTCTACAATTACGATGCCTAATGAGCTTTATGTAGCAGACGCACAAGCCAACGCAAAAGCAACGCGCTTAACGCACACAGTGTCGGATGAGTTTTTAGCTAAAAAACTAACTGCACCTAAAATTGTTGCCGTGCCATCGAGCCATACTGAACAACCTATATACGCAAAAGTATACTATCCAGCTGATTACGTTGAAGGTGAAGTAGGTAAAAATCGCAAAGCGGTTATTTTTAACCACGGCGCGGGTTACTTGCAAAACTCACACATGGGGTTTTCGGTTTATTTTCGTGAATTTATGTTTCATTCATTGCTCGCTGATGAAGGTTATATAGTAATGGATATGGATTACCGCGCATCTAAAGGCTACGGGCGTGATTGGCGTACTGCGATTTATCGTCAAATGGGCACACCTGAAACACAAGATTTAGCCGATGGCGTTAAATGGATGGCGCAAAATGCCAACGTTGATACCAAAGCAGTCGGTACTTATGGTGGCTCTTACGGCGGCTTTATGACCTTTATGGCATTGTTTACTGCGCCTGAGTTATTTCAATCAGGTGCGGCACTACGACCTGTTACCGATTGGGCACATTACAACACAGGTTACACAGCTAATATATTAAACCACCCTGATGTTGACCCGATTGCGTATGAGCGCAGCTCGCCAATTTATTACGCTGAAGGTTTAAACAAACGTTTACTCATTAATGCCCCCATGGTTGACGATAACGTGTTTTTTCAAGACTCAGTGCGTTTAGTACAGCGCTTAATAGAGCTTGAAAAACAAAACTTTGAAACAGCTATATTTCCTGTTGAACCACATGGTTTTGTACAGCCTTCAAGTTGGTTAGACGAATACCGCCGTATTCATAAATTATTTAAAGAAACGCTTTAATCTTTAACTCTTAAAGTATAAAAACAAAAATGCCGCATTAGTTTAGTTAACTAATGCGGCATTTTTATTTGGATTAAACAAAATACTAACTTTATTTTTTCTTTTTAAGGTTCTTTTTAAAGAACTCTATAACCAGTGGTATGGCAAGCAGAGTCCCGCCAATTACACCAATTAAATGTGCATCAATAGCTACAGTTGAGTTAATAAGCTTTCCTATATCAGCATTAGGGCCGCTAAATTGCTCAAACGCTATTTTAATCCATACGCCTATAAATAATAAATACCCCGACTTAAGCCCTACAGTTATATCTTTAACTGCCCCCCAAATAATTACGCCATGCAGCAGAGCACTTAATCCGGTATAAATATGTATGCTTGGGCAAAACCAATACACGCCAAGTCCACACCACAGTGCCAGCGCACTTATATTAACGGCGTAACGAGTAGGTGATGTGTATTCGCCATGCAGTAACCAAATTAATAAAACACCACTGGCATTTAATCCCAAATGAGCCCAATTAGCATGAACAAATTGGCTAGAAAAAATTCGCCACAGTTCGCCTTGATTAATTAGCTCTCGGTTAAATTCAAGTAAATTATTTAAATCAAATGCAGCAAAAATGGTACTAAAAAGCAGCAGAATAATAGGCGGTAATATATAACGAGGTTGAATAGGTAAATTAAGCATTTTATTGTAATTTTTTAGTATAAATTTTTGCATATTGTGCCCGTTTAACTTTAAGATGCCAATTACCTTATCGTTATTAAGTGTTTTTAGACTTTTTATGCATTTTAAACTTAACTCATTATTTGCTATTGGACTGTGCGCAATAACATTGCCTTCTTTTGCACAGCAACCGATAGAAACTCGCGAACCAGAAGCAGCAACGGGCCTTAGTCACAAGCAAGTTGTGGTAGGTGACAAGTACATGGTTGCAGCGGCAAATCCGTATGCTTCAAGAGCCGGTCAACAAATTTTAGCCCAAGGCGGCAGTGCCGTAGATGCTGCGATTGCAACTCAACTAGTGCTTACTTTAGTTGAACCGCAATCCTCTGGTATTGGCGGTGGTACATTTATGATGTATTACAACAAAGCTAACAATAAATTGACTAGTTTTGATGGCCGCGAAACCGCACCTGCAAATGCAGATGAAACGCTGTTTTTAGATAAACACGGTAAAGCCGTTAAATGGATTGAAGCCGTTGTAGGCGGACGCTCTGTTGGTGTACCCGGTATTTTGCATGCATTTGCAAGTGCGCATAAACAATACGGTATATTGCCATGGGAAGAACTTTTTAAACCCGCTATTGAACTTGCTGAGCAAGGCTTTGTAGTTTCGCCGCGTTTACATGGCTTATTAGCCCGCCAGTTAAACCCCGGTGTAATGAGCATGCCGATAATCAACGAATACTTTTACCCAAATGGTAAACTGATTGAAGCGGGCACAATTAAAAAGAATCAACCGCTTGCAGATTTATACAAAGACATTGCAAAGCAAGGCATTGATGCATTTTACAAAGGCGAAAACGCTAAACAAATGGTTAATGCTGTACAGCGCTCTAAAATTGCCCCAGGAAAATTAAGCGTACAAGACTTAGCAGATTACAAAAGCAAAGAACGCGATGCGGTATGTATACAATACCGTGCCTATAATGTGTGTTCAATGGCTCCACCAAGCAGTGGCGGTGTTGCGGTACTGCAAATGCTAGGCTTACTTGAACATAAAGATATGAGCGCACTTAAGCCAAACGGCGAAAAGGCGATTCATTACTTTAGCCAAGCTTCGCGCATAGCATTTGCCGATCGCGATATGTACATGGGCGATCCCGATTTCACCCAAGTACCTACAAAAGAGCTCCTAAACAAAGATTACATTGCCTCGCGCGCTAAATTAATTACAGAAACAGATCAAAAAGCCATAGCTGGTAATCCTGTAGGGTACTTAAGTTATGCAATGGATGATTCATACGAATTACCTTCTACCTCACACGTATCTGTTGTAGATAGTAAAGGCAATGCCGTTTCGATGACCAGTTCAATTGAAATGGCGTTTGGCTCTACGGTTATGGTTAATGGTTTTATTTTAAATAACCAACTAACTGACTTTTCGCTTTCGCCACGTAAAAACGGCAAGCTTGTAGCAAACCGTGTAGAGGCTGGTAAACGCCCGCGTAGCTCTATGTCACCAGTAATGGTATTTAACAACGATGGCAGCTTACGTTTAGTTGTGGGTTCTCCTGGTGGTAGTCGCATTATTGATTATGTTGCGCAAGTGGTTGTTGGCGTTATTGACTGGAATTTATCAGCGCAAGACGCTATAAACTTACCACGTACAACAAATCGTAACGATTACACCAGCCTTGAAAAAGGCACAACGCTTGAAGCTATTGCACCTTTGCTTGCTAAACGCGGACACAATGTACGTGTTCTCGATTTGAACTCAGGCTTACATGCCGTTGAAATTAAAAATAACAAATTGTATGGCGGCGCCGATCCGCGCCGTGAAGGTGTTGCATTATCTGATTTAACTGATAATCACGTCACTATCAAATTTTAATTTATGTATAATACACTTGCAGGCAGTGCGGCTTGCAAGTGTTTTTCTCAATGGTCTGACCAACTTAATTGTCATTGCAATTAAACTTCTAACAATGATAATGACAGATCATAACTTAAGACTCCGTTAAAGCTTGGAAATATGACAACAAATACTGATCCTAACTACTTATATATTCATCATTCTGGCCCTGGCCTAATTGAAACGCCGCTATTAAACAAAGGCAGTGCCTTTAGTAAAAAAGAACGCGAAAATTTCAATCTTGCTGGTTTACTTCCTCCACGCTTTGAAACAATTGAAGAGCAAGTGGAGCGTTGTTATCAGCAGTATTCTAGCTTTACCGAAAATTTGAATAAGCACATTTACCTGCGTGCAATCCAAGATAACAACGAAACACTGTACTACCGTTTAGTGCGTGACCATCTTGAAGAGATGATGCCTATTATTTACACGCCTACAGTTGGCGACGCTTGTGAAAAGTTTTCAGACATTTATCGCAGTGCACGTGGCTTATTTATTTCGTACGAAGACCGTTTTCAAATTGATGACATTTTACGCAACGCTACCAAAGGTAAAGTAAAAGTTATTGTTGTAACCGATGGCGAGCGTATTTTAGGGCTAGGCGATCAGGGTATTGGTGGCATGGGTATCCCGATTGGTAAATTGTCACTTTACACAGCGTGTGGCGGTATAAGCCCAGCATACACATTGCCTGTAATGCTTGATGTGGGTACTAATAACGAAAAGCTTTTAAACGATCCTATGTACATGGGTGCACGCCATAAGCGTATTGCTCAAGACGAATACGATGAGTTTTTAGATTTATTCATTAAAGCGGTTAAACGTCGCTGGCCAAATGTGTTGCTTCAGTTTGAAGATTTTGCACAGCCAAATGCAATGCCGTTACTTAAGCGCTACCGCAATGAGATTTGTAGCTTTAACGATGACATTCAAGGTACGGCGGCTGTAACGGTCGGTTCTTTGCTTGCTGCGTGTCGTGTTAAAAATTCAACCCTAAGCCAACAAAAAGTAGTTTTTGTGGGTGCAGGCTCTGCTGGTTGTGGTATTGCTGAGCAAATTATTAGCCAAATGGTTTTTGAAGGTATTACAGAAACTCAAGCGCGTAGCCAAGTATTTATGGTTGACCGTTTTGGCTTGCTTTCAGAGGGTATGGAAGGCTTACGCGACTTCCAACAAGCACTTGCACAACCTAAAGGCTCGTTAAGTGATTGGACTTACAGCGGTGAATACGCATCACTTCTTGATGTGATGCACTGTGCAGAACCTGATATTTTAATTGGTGTTTCAGGCCAACCAGGTTTATTTACCGAGCAGGTAATTCGTGCAATGCACGCAGGTTGTGAGCAACCTATTATTTTCCCATTAAGTAACCCATCTAAGCAGGTAGAAGCATACCCAGAAGATGTAATTAAATGGACAGATGGTAAAGCGCTTGTTGCAACCGGTAGCCCATTTGCACCCGTTGAGTACAATGGCGAAACGTTCCCAATTCCACAATGTAACAACAGTTATATATTCCCAGGTATTGGCTTAGGGGTTATTGCCGCTAAAGCAACGCGTATTACGGATGCAATGTTAAGTGTGTCTAGTGAAATGCTTGCAGAGTCGTCGCCGCGTGCCAATACAGGTAAAGGTAGTTTGTTACCTGCGCTTACTGAAATTGAAACGCTAAGTAAACGTATTGCATTTGCTATTGCTAAAAAAGCGATTGAAGAAGGCGTTGCACTTGAGATCACTGATGATGCTTTATGGGCCGCAATAGACAAAAATTACTGGTTACCAAAATACCGTAACTATAAGCGTTGTAGTGTTTAATTAGGTTTATACATAATTAAAAATAAATAACGTTGTAGGCACAGTTACAATGCTTAACAAA
>NZ_BADY01000048.1:0-14945 GCF_000241185.1 Pseudoalteromonas sp. BSi20495 | reverse complement strand
TTTTTATTGGTATTAAAGCAATGGCTTTAGGTAATGACCTGTGTGCGAACGCTCACATTCGGCTACTTCTTCTGGTGTACCGGCAATGAGTATTTCACCACCGCCAGCTCCGCCTTCAGGTCCTAAATCGATAACCCAGTCTGCTGTTTTAATAACATCAAGATTGTGCTCAATAACGACAATTGTATTGCCGTGATCGCGCAGGCGATGTAATACAACAAGCAGTTGTTCAATGTCGGCAAAGTGTAAGCCTGTTGTTGGCTCGTCTAATATATAGAGTGTTTTACCGGTATCACGCTTTGATAGCTCGCGTGCTAGTTTTACACGTTGCGCCTCACCACCTGAAAGTGTGGTAGCGGCTTGTCCTAAGCGGACATACGATAAACCAACGTCCATCAGCGTTTTAAGCTTACGCGCAATAGCCGGTATTTTATCAAAGTAATCATGAGCGTCTTCAACAGTCATCTCAAGTACTTGGTGTATGTTTTTACCTTTGTATTGTACTTCGAGCGTTTCACGGTTATAGCGTTTGCTCTTACACACATCACACGGTACATACACATCAGGTAAAAAGTGCATTTCAACTTTAATTAAGCCGTCACCTTGGCACGCTTCACAGCGTCCGCCTTTAACGTTAAAGCTAAAGCGACCTACTTTGTAGCCACGTGAACGCGCTTCTTGTGTGCCTGCAAATAACTCACGAATGCCGGTAAATATACCTGTGTAGGTTGCCGGATTTGAACGCGGAGTACGACCAATCGGACTTTGATCAATATCAATCACTTTATCAAAATGATCTAAACCGCTAATTGATTTATACGGTGCCGCTTCGGCAGTTGTTGCGCCATTTAGCTCTGTATGAGCAAGTTTAAATAAGGTGTCGTTTATTAACGTTGATTTACCCGAGCCCGATACACCTGTCACACACGTCATTAAACCAAATGGGATTTTTAAATCCACATTTTTAAGATTATTACCCGTTGCGCCAAATAGCTCTAGCCATTTGTCGTTTGTTGGGTGACGTTCTTTTGGTATTTCTATTCTACGTACGCCTGATAAAAATTGGCCCGTAACAGACTCTTTGCTTGCTAAAATATCGTCGCGTGTACCTTGCGCAATAATATGCCCACCATGAACTCCCGCGCCTGGACCAATATCAATAATATGGTCAGCGGCACGAATAGCATCTTCATCGTGCTCTACCACAATAACGGTGTTACCTAAGTCGCGTAAATGGACCAGTGTTTGTAGTAAGCGGTCGTTATCGCGCTGATGTAGCCCAATTGATGGCTCATCTAGTACGTACATTACACCTACAAGGCCTGCACCAATTTGGCTTGCTAAGCGAATACGCTGAGCTTCACCACCTGATAGTGTGTCGGCGCTGCGCTCAAGTGATAAGTAATTTAGGCCAACGTTAATTAAAAACGATAAACGGTCGCGAATTTCTTTTAGTATTTTTTCAGCTATTTGGCCTTTTTGTCCAGTTAGCGTTAACCCTTCAAAAAACTCCATAGCTTCACCAATACTCATGCACGTGATTGCAGGTAAGTTGGTTTTTCCAATAAATACATTTCGAGATTCTTCGCGTAAACGCGAGCCATTACAGCTAGGACATGCTTGGCTTGTTTGGTATTTAGCAAGCTCTTCGCGTACTGAGTTTGACTCGGTCTCGCGGTAGCGGCGATTCATGTTATTTAAAACGCCTTCAAACTCATGATTACGCGTAATTAAATCGCCACGGTCGTTACGGTAATTAAACGCAATTTTAGTGCTACCAGAGCCATCTAAAATAATTTTTTTCGAGTCGCTGTCTAAATCTTGATAAGGCACATCTAAATCAAAATTGTAATGATCCGCAACCGCTTGCAGCATTTGATAGTAATAAAAGCTGCGTTTATCCCATCCTTTAATTGCACCGCCAGCAAGGCTTAATTCCGGGTTATGCACTACGCGATTAGGATCAAAATATTGACGTATACCTAAACCATCACAGGTTTGACACGCACCAGCTGGGTTATTAAACGAAAACAAACGCGGCTCAAGTTCAGTCATTGCATAGCCACAAGTAGGGCAGGCAAAATTTGCTGAAAATAGAATCTCTTCAGCGCTGCTATCGTCCATGTATGCTACATGTGCAACGCCATTAGACATTTCAAGTGCGGTTTCGAACGATTCTGCTAAGCGTTGTTGTAAGCCATCTTTTACTTTAAATCTGTCTACAACAACTTCTATTGTATGTTTTTTATGAAGCTCAAGCGTTGGAGGATCAGACAAGTCACATACTTCACCGTCTATACGGGCGCGAATATAACCTTGGCTAGATAGCTGTTCTAATAACTTAACATGCTCACCTTTACGCTCTTTTACTATTGGCGCAAGCAGCATTAATTTACTGCCCTCAGGTAGAGCCAAAACAGTATCTACCATTTGGCTCACTGTTTGCGCAGCAAGTGGTAAATCATGTGTAGGACATCGTGGTTCGCCAACGCGGGCAAACATGAGTCGTAAGTAATCGTAAATTTCGGTAATAGTACCTACGGTTGAACGCGGGTTATGAGACGTTGACTTTTGCTCAATAGAAATTGCAGGAGAGAGGCCTTCAATGTGATCTACATCAGGCTTTTCCATAAGCGATAAAAATTGTCTTGCATACGCAGAGAGTGATTCAACATACCGGCGCTGCCCTTCTGCATAAAGTGTATCAAATGCAAGTGATGACTTCCCCGAACCAGATAGACCAGTAATAACTATTAATTTATCACGTGGAATGGTTAGGCTGATGTCTTTTAAATTGTGCGTGCGGGCGCCTCGGACTTCAATGTTTTCCATGCTATCTCGTTTATTGCCAAAATTATTTACTCAGTATCGCATAATACGAAGCAATATTAATCCTTGATCAATGAAAAATCCTTACTTATAGGCGATTAATTATTGCCAAGCTTATGGTAGAATCCCAACCTCAATTTTTCATAGAGTAAGATCACGCAGATAATGACCGCATCTTCACTTAATTCACGAGAAAAACGCGCCGCAGTATCGCTGGCGAGTGTGTTTGCATTTAGAATGCTCGGCTTGTTTATGCTGATGCCTGTATTGGCTATTTATGGACAATCGCTTGAAGGTTTTTCGCCTATTTGGATTGGTTTTGCCATTGGTGCGTATGGTTTAACGCAAGCAGTACTGCAAATACCTATGGGCCGATTATCCGATAAAATTGGTCGTAAAAAAGTTATTGTGGGTGGCTTAGTTGTATTTGCCATTGGCTCTGTAGTGGCTGCATTAGCTGATTCTATTCAAATGGTTACTGTAGGGCGCGCTCTACAAGGTATGGGCGCAATAGCCAGTGCACTACTCGCGTTTGCTTCAGATTTAAGCCGTGATGAGCAACGACCAAAGGTAATGGCCGTTATTGGCATGAGTATAGGAATGAGCTTTGCCTTTGCTATGTTACTTGGGCCAATTGTTGCAGCTTCGTGGGGTATTGCGGGCGTATTCTGGTTGACTGCTATTTTAGCTGTCTTTGGTATATTTATAGTGACCATGCTAGTGCCAAAGGCGGTAAATAAAGCGCCCAAAGGCGATACATTAGCAAGCTTTAGCGACATTAAAAAATTAATTAAGCACCCCCAGTTAGCACGATTAAATGCAGGTGTATTGTTATTGCATTTAACGCTAACCACAATTTTTGTGGTACTGCCGAGTCAATTAATTAAAGATGGCTTGGTTGCCGACCAGCATTGGTATTTGTATATTCCAGTGCTATTTTTAGCATTTTTATTAATGGTACCAATAATGATTGTGGCCATTAAAAAAGAAAAGAAAAACAAGCGTTTATTGGCTCAGTAGCCTTGTTAACTATTAGTATGTTAGCAATGTCGGTATGGGTTAATAGTGTAGTAGGCATTGCTGTGTGTATGCTGCTTTATTTTGTGGCGTTTAACTTTTTAGAAGCCACTATGCCTGCGCTTGTATCGCGAATAGCACCTGCAAGCCAAAAAGGTTCAGCAATGGGTGGCTACTCATCTAGTCAGTTTTTAGGCGCCTTTTTAGGCGGTATGTTAGGTGGCTATGTAGCACAAACTACAACGACGCAAGCTGTGTTTGCGGCAGCGGCACTTGTTGGGTTAATATGGCTTATTATTGCGTGGAAAATGCAAGTCCCACCCAAAAGTAAAGTTATTAGTTTAATGACCAAATTAGATTCTGAAGAGCATGCTCAAACGCTTGCTTCTCAGTTAGTTGCTTTACCAGGCGTAATAGAAGCAACTGTGGTTCGCGATGAAAGTCGCAGCTATTTAAAGATTAATGATAAAGAATTTGACCTAGACCAAGCGCGTAAAGTAGCTGGTTTAATCTAACATTTATAGGAGATGGTTCCATGGCACGCGGTGTGAACAAAGTAATTTTGGTTGGTAATTTAGGGCAAGATCCTGAAGTTCGTTATATGCCTAACGGCAACGGTGTAGCAAATATTACCTTAGCAACTTCAGATAGCTATAAAGATAAAAACACTGGCCAAATGGTTGATAAAACTGAGTGGCACCGTGTTGTATTCTTTGGCAAGTTAGCTGAAATTGTTGGTGAATATTGTCGTAAAGGTTCACAAATTTATGTTGAAGGTAAACTTCAAACACGTAAGTGGACCGATCAACAAGGCCAAGAAAAATACACTACAGAAATAGTTGTAGATGGCTTTACTGGTCAAATGCAAATGTTAGGCGCACGTGGTGGCGATCAACAAAGTGGTGGTTACCAAGGTAATCAGCCGCAAGGTGGACAACAAGGTGGTGGTTACCAAGGTAATCAAGCGCAAAGTGCTCAACAAAGCGGTGGCTATGGTCAAAATAATCAAGGCCAAAATAACCAGCAACAAGGTGGTTATGCTCCACAACAGCAAGCAGCACCTGCAGCGCAACCTCAGTCAGCGCCAGCACCACAACAAAATAACCAATACCAACAACCGCAAGGCGGCTTTGCACCACAACAAAATAGTGCACCGCAGCAACAAGGTGGTTTCGCTCCTAAACCACAAAGTGCTCCGCAAGGTGGCGCATCAAACCCAATGGAACCAACCATTGATTTTGATGACGATATTCCGTTCTGACCTAAGACAAAATACAAAATGTTGAAAAAGTATTTTAAAGCCGCTTAATAGCGGCTTTTTTGTTTTTAAAAAGATGTAAAAATGACATGGTGTATCTATAAAACACTATGTCACTATTATCTAAACAATTAGCCACGTAACTGAAGCTAATGTTTATATCAATATTATTAAAATATGACTCATTCTTGCGAGCTAAATAACTTATCTACTTTGTTTCTTCTCTGTTGTAGAAGTATTTGCCAATCGTAACAGTTGCTCATTTTATTTTATGTAATTTGTATTAGTTGATATATAAATGATTGCAATCTATCCTCTTCAGACTTTTTTAAATGAAGCTATGGGAAATATGAAAACTCATATCGTAACAGTATTTCTATTTTTTCAGCTTTTTAGTGCTAATTTGCATGCTCAAGTATCATCCGAGACTACGCAAGTTCTATTAATTAATTCTATAAATCAAGATATGCCATGGCAAAAAAGTGTTGAGGTTGGATTACGTGCAGAATTAACTAGACAAGCTTTTGACTTTGATCTCTTTGTTGAAAATATGGATGTTGGTCGCTTTGATGAAGTACAGCAAAAAAAAGTGATGAAACTGTATTTACAGCAAAAGTATCAGAACAGAAAAATTGATATCATTGTTACTCAATCGGTATCAGCTGCAGCGTTATTGACTGAATTTTATGGTTTTTTTCCAGATGTACCAAAAATATATCTAGAGCCAGGCGCTAATTTTACAGTACCTGAGAGTATCAATACGGTCACAATAAATGCTAAATTAGACTACAAGCAGGCAACTCAAGATGCAGTTAATTTAATAAACCCAAAAGAGCTCATTGTTATTTTAGATACGACGAATGACATGGGGCGTAATTTTTATCAAAATCTTCTTCCGGTTATTAGTAATGATTTTCCTCATTTGAGGATAGAAAAATGGTTTGATGTGCCAACCGAGACCTTAATAAATAAAATAAATAATGCCCCATCTGATGCCATTGTATTGTTTACTCCTATTTTTCGAAAGTACAAGGGGAAGCAGTTAAGTCCTTTTCAGTTTGTAAAATTACTAACAAGTGATAACCAAGCTCCTATTTTTAGTTATTGGCATGCGTTATTAGGTTCTGGTATTGTTGGCGGGTACTTATTATCGGGCGAAACCATTGGTAATCGCATCGCAGAATCAATCATATTTTTTAAGGAAAATAAAAGCTTAAAACCGATTGATGATGAAAAACTCAGTGCGCACTATTATGATTGGAGACAATTAAAAAAGTTTAAAATAGATCCTCAACGTTTACCCCAAGGGTCGATGCTTTCCTATTACGAACCTACCTATTTTGAAGAAAACAAAATGCTTATTTATAGCGCAATTATTATTATATTAACGCTAAGTAGTTTTTTAATGTTTTTTTAATTTTGAATAGCAAACGCGTACAGCTGTTAAAAGAGTTAGATAGCGAAAAATTAAAACTAGAATTTCGTGTTGAACAACGAACCAAAGAGTTATTAACAGCAAAAGATGAAGCGGAGCATTTAGCTTTGGTTAAATCAGAGTTTTTGGCTAATATGAGTCATGAGATAAGAACCCCAATGAATGGAGTTATAGGCCTCACCAATATTTTACTTGAAAGTGAATTGCCACTAAAACAAAGGCAGTACCTAGATAAAATTAAATACTCTTCGGATCAATTGTTAATCGTGATAAACGATATCTTAGACTTTTCTAAAATTGAATCAGGAAATACTAACCTCGAAGAATTTCCTTTTTCGGTTAACGCTGTTGTAGATTACATAAAAACAACGTTTGAAAACCAAGCTCAGGACAAGGGCATTAAATTTATAGTTAATGTAGCATCAAATGTTCCATCTGATTTAGTCGGAGATGTTGTTCGCATTAATCAAGTGCTATTAAATTTATGCTCTAATGCAATAAAGTTTACTTCACACGGGAAGGTGTCTGTTTGCATTCATGCAGAGCAAATACTGAACGATGATGAATGAATATTAATACACTTTATTGTTAAAGATTCAGGCATTGGTATCGCACCTCAAAACGTATCTCACTTATTTGATGCATTTACGCAAGAAGATAGCTCTACGACCCGAAACTTTGGCGGCACAGGATTAGGTTTAACAATAAGTAGACGTTTGTGTAAGTTAATGGGAGGCGATATTTCTGTCGTAAGTACGCAACATTTAGGCAGTGAATTTACCGCATCAGTGAAAGTTAATAAGAAAATTGTTATTGCAGATTCTTTCAATTCAATTCAAACCAGTATTTTAGATTCAAAAAATTCAGCTAATCACCCATCTTTAATTGGTTTAAAGGTTTTAGTAGCCGAAGATAACGAGATTAACAAATTAGTTATTACCGCAATGTTGGAGAAAAAAGGTGTGGTAATTCATTTAGTCGATAATGGGTTTGAATGTATTCAAGCCCATAAATCTCAACAATTCGACTTGATATTAATGGATATCCATATGCCAATTATGGATGGTATTGAAGCGAGTAAAATGATACGAAATGACAGCGATAAAACGATTGCCAATATTCCAATCATCGCTTTAACAGCTAATGTTATGGAAAATGATATTGCATACTATTTATCCGTTGGCATGAATGCACATGTGGCCAAGCCGACCAAAGCATCTGAGCTGTATCGTATTATTGAGCAGTGTTTAAAGACTGCGTAGTCTAGGTAGATAAAATATAGCCGCTAAAGCGCTCCAGATAAGTGATAAAAGCCTAATACCACCACATTTGACTTAAAAAATGGTTTTATAAAAATAACAAGTACTATAATACTCAACACGCCCTAATCTAAAAGCTGGATAATAAATCAATTTTGATTCAAAAATTTAGTAGGTAGTTTAACTATTTGTAATCACGGCAATTAAGCTGATCTCAAAAATATAAGTAATGCAAAAATAACAAAGCCATGGAGTCCCCCACGGCTTTGCAACGTTACTTTTATAGTGCAGCAACAACTTCAACTAACGTATCTTTGGCATCTCCAAAGAGCATTTGAGTGTTTTCTTTAAAAAATAGTGGATTTTGTACCCCAGCATAACCAGTTGCCATACTACGTTTTAAAACAATGGATGTTTTGCCCTGCCAACACTCAAGTACAGGCATTCCCGCAATAGGGCTATTTGGTTCATCAAGTGCAGATGGGTTAACAATATCGTTTGCACCAATCACAAGTGAAACATCGACTTGTGGAAAATCATCATTTACTTCATCCATTTCAAACACAATACCGTAAGGAACTTTAGCCTCAGCGAGTAACACATTCATTTGTCCAGGCATGCGTCCTGCAACAGGGTGTATTGCAAAGCGCACATTAATATTTTTTTCACGTAATTTATTTGTGAGTTCGCATACTATTTGCTGTGCTTTTGCAACGGCCATCCCGTACCCCGGAATAATCATTACTTCTTTTGCACTCATAAGTAGTGCAGCTGTTTCGGTTGCACTTATGGTAAGCACTTCACCTTGATCTTGAACCTCACCAGATGAGGCTTTTACATTGCCACCACCAAAGCCGCCGGCAATGACAGATAAAAAATTTCGATTCATAGCTTTGCACATTATGTAGCTTAAAATAGCTCCGCTTGAACCTACTAATGCGCCAATGACAATAAGTAAGTCGTTATTTAGCATAAAGCCTGTCGCGGCAGCGGCCCAGCCTGAGTAACTATTAAGCATAGATATAACAACGGGCATATCGGCACCGCCAATTGCCATAACCATATGAACACCAAAAACTAAAGCAAGCGCTATCATAATAACCAGCGGCAACATGCCATTACCAACAGCAGACTGCACAACGAATTGCTGCCCAAGCCACGCTACAGCAACTAATAAAACAAGATTAAATATGTGTCGTCCTGGTAGTGTTAAAGGCTTACTGCCTATTCGACCAGATAATTTACCAAAAGCGGTAATTGAACCTGAAAATGTGATAGCGCCAATTAAAACTCCTACATAGGTTTCAATATCATGAATAGTTAAATCAATACCCGAAAAGTGGCTGGAAGCGTCAGCAAAATTAGCATAGCCAACCATTATAGCCGCGAGCCCAACAAGGCTGTGCAAAATAGCAATCAGCTCTGGAATCTCAGTCATTTGCACGCGTTTGGCTACAAGTAGGCCAATACTGCCACCCACTAATAGTGCAATCATCAATTCAATATAGTTATTGGTAACAACGCCCAAAACAGTCGCAAAAAGCGCAATAACCATGCCTGAAATACCATACCAATTACCTTTACGGGCAGTTTCTTGATTGGATAGGCCGTTTAAAGCCAAAATAAAAAGAACCATCGCAGCAATATATGCCACGGTTACAATACCAGTACTGATCATGACAACCTCACTTACGGAACATTTTGAGCATGCGATGTGTTACAGCAAAGCCGCCAACAATATTAATACTCGCAATTAACACGGTAAAAACGGCAAACCATTTAATGGTGTCGTCTGTTGAGCTTATTTGAATTAAAGCACCGATAACAATAATGCTTGAAATGGCATTGGTTACACTCATTAAAGGCGTATGCAGCGCAGGCGATACACTCCAAATAACCATATAACCTACAAAGCAGGCTAAAACAAAAACGGTAAAATGAGACATAAAATCAGCGGGTGCAACGCCACCAAGACCAAGCAGTGCTAATGCACCGATAGCAGCGCCAATAATAGGTCCAAATACCGATTTCTTCTTCTCAACAATAGTGGGGGTAGAAATTGGTGTTGCGGCTACCTTTTTAGGGGTTGCAGATAGTGTGGTCGCTGGTGGCGGCCAGGTTGTTTTTCCTTCTGTGCATATGGTTGCACCTAATACAACGTCGTTTGTCATATCAACAAAGAGTTCGCCGTCTTTTTCTGGGGTCATTTCGGCTAACAGGTTGTATAAGTTATTACTGTATAATTGGCTCGATTGCGTAGCAAGGCGACTTGGTAAATCGGTGTAACCAATGATCGACACACCATGACACACGGCAACCTTTCCCGGGACTGTTAATTCACAGTTTCCGCCTTGTTCAGCAGCGAGGTCGACTATTACGCTGCCGCTGTTCATTGATGCAACCATCTCGCTGGTGATCAACTTAGGCGCTGGTTTTCCGGGTATGAGCGCGGTAGTAACAATTATATCAACGTCTTTAGCTTGCGCTGCAAACAATGCCATTTCGGCTTCGATAAATTCATCGCTCATTACTTTAGCGTAACCGCCTTCGCCTGAGCCGTCTTCATCTTTAAAGTCGAGCATTAAAAACTCAGCGTCCATGCTTTCAATTTGCTCTTTTACTTCAGCGCGCGTGTCAAATGAGCGAACAATTGCGCCCATACTTTTTGCAGCCCCAATAGCGGCTAAACCAGCAACACCTGCGCCAATTACAAGTACCTTGGCGGGAGCAACTCTTCCTGCCGCTGTAATTTGTCCGGTAAAAAAGCGACCAAAATGTTGGGCTGCTTCTACAATTGCACGATAGCCAGATATATTAGCCATTGAGCTTCGGGCATCCATTTTTTGTGCCCGAGAAATACGAGGAATGCTATCTATTGCAATGGCGGTGATGCCGCGTTGAGTTAAATCTTTTAGTATCTCTGGATTTTGTGCAGGCCATAAAAAACAGATTAATGTTTGTCCACTTTTTAGTAATGTATTTTCATCAACTTCAGGTGCTTGTACTTTGAGCACAATATCAGATTGTGCCCATATATCTTGTGCTGAGTTAACTACTTCACAACCTGCTGCGATATACGCATCATCTGTGTAATTAGCCGCCATACCTGCACCCGTTTCAATGGCGACATTAAAACCAAGTTTTATTAATTTACTTACAGCATCAGGGGTTGTTGCGACTCGGCGCTCACCTGTGCGAATTTCTTTTGGAACACCGATTTTCATTTTATACCTCAGATTTTAATGCCAAGAGTAGAGATTAGTGTTTTAGGGCGTGGAATCAGTAATACGGTGGTGGTTGTTGCTTATTGGCACGTGCCCACCGTATTTATTGCTATTTAAAGTGTAAAATCAATAACTACGCGAGAAGGGACCTTGCCATTTTCGAGCCTTTCAAAAATGTTATTGATAGCGCTCAAAGGCTGTAATTCAATATCAGCTTTAACTTTGCCTTGTGCTGCAAAAGCCAATGCCTCGGCCATATCTTTGCGATTACCAACGAACGATCCTTTTATAGTGATACAATTTGCTACTACATCAAATAGCGGCGTCGGAAACTCGCCTGGTGGTAAGCCAACTAAAACACATGTACCGTGTTTGCGGGTCATGTTAACCCCTTGCTCAAATGCAGGCAGTGAAGGCGCTGTAATAAGCACGCCATGCGCACCACCTTGAGTTATTTCTTTGACTGTATCAGCGGCATTCGCTTTTTTTGCATTAACAACCGCATCTGCACCCAATGAGGTGGCATGTTCAAGTTTTGTATCATCAATATCAACGGCACAGACTTTAAGACCCATAGCTTTAGCATACTGAATTGCTAAATGACCAAGCCCTCCACAGCCTGAAATTGCAACCCACTCACCTGGTTTAGCATCGGTCTCTTTAATACCTTTGTACGTTGTAATGCCAGCACAAATTATAGGGGCTGCTTGTACTGCTGATAAACCATCAGGAATATGCGCTACGTAATTAGGGTCAGCGATAATATATTCGGCAAAGCCGCCATTTTTAGTGTAACCACCAAACTCAGCATCAGGGCAAACGGGTTCATAGGCACTTAAGCAAAACTCACAGTGTCCACAAGCAGAATAAAGCCACGGAACACCCACTCTATCACCCACTTTTACACTAGTAACACCTTCACCAACTTTAGTAACTAGCCCAATACCTTCATGACCAGGCGTAAATGGTGGGGTTGGTTTTAATGGCCAATCACCGTTTGCTGCGTGTAAATCGGTGTGGCATACACCGCAGGCTTCTGTTTTAACTAATATTTGCCCTGCATTAGGTGATGGAATATCTAAATCACGTAGAACTAAAGGTTTATCAAATTGCTCTACAACGGCTGCTTTCATTTTTTGGTTCATAATTTTTCCTATAATATTAAAAAGCTAGAAACAGCGCCTTTAAAAAGGCGCGTCAATATCAACAACATTAAATGTTAAGTCGGCTACATCTTTTGCACGAAATAATATAGAGAACAGCTCCCCATCTCACTGACTACAGGGTGATGTAGCTTGCATTTCATTCACTTGCTGCCGTAAGCCAATTTTCCTTAATCGAACACCTTGTCCGCGACCTTATCGGTAGACGATACCACCATCAGTAATGATTGCCTGGCCAGTTATGTAGTCTGAGTCTGGGCTTGCGAGATACGAAACTAAGCTTGCAACATCGTCAGGTGTTTCTGAGCGGCCTAGCGCAATGCCATCCACGAACTTCTTGTAGGTTTCACCAACAGCAGCCCCTGTAACTTCTGAAAAGCGTTTATCAATTGTTACCCACATATCAGTACCCACAATCCCAGGACAATAGGCGTTTACGGTGATACCATCGCTGGCGTACTCTTTCGCAGATGCTTGTGTTAAAGCTCGGATTGCAAATTTTGTTGCAGAATAAACACCTAACATAGCAAAACCATCATGTCCGGCTATCGATGAAGCATTAATGATCTTTCCTGAATGTCCTAGAGCTTTGAACTTAGCTGCTGCAGCCTGAATTCCCCATAGCACACCTTCAATGTTTATTTTTAAGATGCGCGAGACTTCTTCAGGTTCTACATCGGCAATAGGGTTAACCTGTGCGATACCTGCGTTGTTAACCATGACATCAAATCCACCTAGTGTATTTTGAGTATGTTCAACGGCAGCATATACTTCATCGCGGTTACTTACGTCAGCTTTAAACGTCGTTACTTTACGACCAAGATTTTCAATTTCTGAAGCGACTACTGCCATTTTTTCTTCGTTAATATCAACGATTGCAATATCAGCCCCATCGCTTGCAAGCCGTAATGCAATACCGCGTCCAATACCCTGACCAGCTCCAGTCACAAGTGCTACTTTGTCATTTATATTTTTCATAAAAATGTCCTCTAGACTTGAATTTATAGATATTTATATAAATAATTTTTCTGTATGCTATTTAACAGCGCCTTTAAAAAGGCGCGTCAATATCAACAACATCAATAAGTTTATGATTAACAAACTCTTTAATCCCTAGGCCAATTAACTCACGACCAAAACCAGAGCGACGAACGCCACCAAATGGTAGGTCTGCTTTAACCATTGTTGGATGATTGACAAAGATCATCCCGGTAGATATTTGCTTAGCGACTTCTAAGCCATGTTCAGGATTTGAGGTAAATACTGATCCACCTAAGCCAAATGGAGAGTCATTTGCAATTTTAATTGCGTCTTTTTCATCTTTTGCACGAAATAGCATTGATACAGGACCAAAAAATTCCCAGTTGCGCGCAGGATTATCTTCGCTAATATTTGTTAAAATGGTGGGTTGTACAAAGGCGCCTTGACTCGGTACTTTAGGGCCCACTTCAGTGGCTGTTGCACCAAGCTTAATAGCCTCATTGATTTTTGTTTTTAACTCATCAGCAGCGCTTTGTGATGACAGCGGAGCTAACGTAGTGGCGGGAACAAGCGGATCGCCTGCCTGCAACTTAGCAGCACCTGCAGTGTAAAGTTCAACAAATTCATCATAAACGCTATCTTCGATGATCATACGCTTGGATGATACGCATACTTGTCCACCGTTCCAGTGGCGACCAAATACCGCCCAATTAACTGTTTTTTCCATTTCAGCGTCAGCAAGTACAACAAACGCATCGGCTCCACCAAGCTCTAATGTAGACTTTTTAAGTGCTTTACCAGCGGCTGCAGCCACTATTGCACCAGCACTTTCAGAACCCGTAAGTGCAACCCCACGAACTCGTGGATGAGAAATGATCATTTCTGTTTGAGAGTGTGCGGCATACAGGTTTTTAAAAGCGCCTTTAGGTAGGCCTGCTTCGAGCATAAGTGCTTCAAATGCTGCTGCACATTGTGGAACAATCCCAGCGTGCTTGAGTAGCATCGTATTGCCCGCTGATAATTGTGGCGCAATGATACGAGCAACCTGGTAATACGGGAAATTCCATGGTTCAACAGCAAGTAGTACACCAAGCGGTTCGTGTACAACAACTGCTTCACCTTCAGCAGGCTCTGCTACGGGTAAATTTGTAGGTGCAAGAAGTTTTTCAGCGTTGTTAGCGTAGTACTCTAAAATAGCGGCTGATAATTCTACTTCGGCTTTTGCTTCTGATGTTATTTTTCCCATTTCTAGGGTTAATAAATTAGCGTATTTAATAACATTTTTGCGTAATAAGTCGGCCGCTTTTTGCATTATTTTTGCGCGTGAAGAAAAAGATGTTCGCTTCCAAGATTGGAATACCGAATCGGCATTTTCTATTGCTTGAGTGATTTCAGCATCAGTAGCATCAGGAAAGGTTTTTACAACCTCACCTGTATATGGATTTGTTGTTGCGTAAGCCATGATAGTACCCTCAATTAAGCTAAATAAGATTGTTAACACTTTCATTTTTAATGAATAACGCCGAGAAACTGCGTATGTAACTATCCTAGAGTAAGTATTGAAGTGAAACTATTGGTGATGTTACGTAAAAGCATGTGGAAAACCACAGCTTGAAAAGTTAAGTGATTGACTCAATAGAGCTAATTTTATTGTTTAGGGTCTGTTGAACTTTGCGGATTAAAATTTGTTAAAACTAGGGGCGATTTAATCGCGGCGCGAGGTTTGTAACCTAGTGGGCTCGGTAACTGCTCCTGCGTTACCCTACTGGCTTACATCCA
>NZ_BADY01000049.1:0-21873 GCF_000241185.1 Pseudoalteromonas sp. BSi20495 | reverse complement strand
ATGACATCCATGTAGGCAACAAAGAGTTAATCGCCCCTAAAAAGAACCCAAAGGGCAGCGCATGTTTGGTATTTATGCTGCGTTATCGCCTATTTATGGGGAATAACCACACTACATAGGCTCTATCTTGCCTAAAAAACAAACATCCTGCTGCAAATTCAACCACGAAAGGTCAACACGGCCTAGTAAGCTTTAACTTACTAGGGTTTAATAGGGGCTGTTGAGCTTTTAAGATTAAATTCGTTCTATCTAGTGGGGGGGAAATCGTGGCGCAAGGTTTGGTACTTATACTTTGTGAACGGCTATGTATGGCTAATATCAACACATTATAAGTTTTGTTTTGCCTAAAAATAAAACATGCCGTTGAAAATTAAATCTTTTGAGATAACAGTTCCTAAAGTATTTAACTTATATTCTATATATATTATGTAGTTGCAAGTAAATAAAAATAGCTCAAGCTAAGTCACCACCTAACTTGAACTATTTTTCACACTGACAATATCTTCACACACAATATAAAGATTCTGCTTGCTACAATTTCGTAGTCTTGTATTACAAATCATGTGGTATGAGCCAAGAATAAAAACAGTTCAAGCTAAGTCACCACCTAACTTGAACTGCTTTTCACACTGACAACATCTTACACACACAATATAAGATTCTTTTAACTGCAACATTTGAGTCACTAAAACCCAAAAAGTTGCATTTATTACTCTTTATGAAACAGTTAAATTGAATTTTTTCGAGCTTATAATGTAACTTTAGTATTTAACCTTATTTTCGACAAACGATAAAAACGAAACCAATGGGTGAAAAAAATTAAACTATAGACTTTAGTCTAGTGTTCATGGCTAAGTTTATGTATTTAAATAAAAAACAATTAAAATTGCAGGGAGTTATACCAATCTGCTTATATATGGGGTCTATTTAACGTTAAGAAAATTACGCTAGAACTAGGCAAAAATTTTTGTATCTAGTTGTTCTCGGCAATTGCTCCCTGCATTGCTCTACCTCCTGCATCCATGCAGTCGTAAATAAAAAAATTTTAACGACGTTATAGTGCAATTTAATTCGTTAAATTGATCAAAGATTTATGCAGGTTGATATTAGACGAATTCAGTAATACAACACACAGTAGCTTGTATTACTGAATTCGTCTAATCGGGGGTTATTCTTGGATTTTTCTAAACGTATTTACAACCCACTTCGCAAATAAATCAAGTGGGTGATTAGGTGTGTTGGATTCGTGTTGTACTAAGTAGTATTTATCTTTAGTTGTTAAAGGCTGTTCAAATAATTTATACAGCCACTTCTCATCTAACCAACTTTGACTAATTGGCAGTGGAATAAGCGCAATGCCCATGCCTTGCTGCGCAGCACGTGCTACACCAAACATACTGTCTATTTGGATAATTTGCGAAGGAGAAAAGTCATCAATGCCTGCTTTTTCAGCCCATTGATGCCACGCCCAAGGACGCGCTTTATGTAGAATTAGCGGAACTTGGTTTAATGCTTTACGATGATCATTTTTCCACTGGTTGAGCAGTTTTTCATTACACGCAGGGATATATTCAAGATTAAATAATTCAGTTACTAAGCCTTCAGTAGGTTTACTAGAGGACAATACAATAGATAAATCGCTATGCCGTGTTATTTCTTTGCGTGTTTTAAGCGTATCCATTTGTAAATTAATATTAGGATGCTCTGTCGTCCACTCACTTAATTTAGGCATAAGTAGTTCGCTTGCAAAAAACTCAGGCAAGGTAATTGTTAAATTAGTGTTTTGTTGCATCTGACTAAACTCGTTAATGGTACCTTCTAACATGGTAATGATAGGAGATACGGCATCAAAAAAGTTTTTACCAGCTGTTGTTAAACTTATTGAACGTGTTTTACGCTGAAAAAGTTCAATACCAAGCTGTTCTTCAAGTTGTTTTATTTGATGGCTTACTGCCGAAGGTGTTAAGTACAGCTCATTAGCTGCATGCTTAAAACTTAGGCTTCTTGCTGCAAAGCAAAAAGATCGAAGGCCACGAATAGGAGTTTGCATGTTTTCCAGTATTAAGTTGTTTGTATAGCCTAGTATAGGCAAAAATCGAACCAGTTAGTAATATTAGTAATTTCAACAAGTTAAAATTACTCATAGAGCAAGTTCACAAAAGTGGTGCATGATAACAACAAAGTAGTGCAAATGCTCTAGCTAACTAATCATCTATTTATGCAACTATTATAGATAAAAATTTACTACAGATGTATGAATTAGCCTAAAAATAATGCAAAAGGACAAAAAAAATCCCTCTTGCGAGGGATTTTGGGTAACTCAGCGCCATTGGCACTGGGAATGAGGTCGGTACAGGGTAAAGCGTTATTTTTAAGCTAAAGCCTAAAAAACCATTTCTGGAACTTCACCGTCAACAAGTAATTTACCTGCTGTTTTACTAATGATTTCATCAACAGATACGCCCGGAGCACGTTCTAATAGATGAAATGCGCCGTCTTTAACTTCTAATACGGCTAAATCTGTTACTATTTTTTTTACGCAATTAACGCCAGTAAGCGGTAAAGAGCAGGCCTCTAATAGTTTAGAGTCACCATGCTTACTTGCATGGGTCATAGTAACAATAATATTTTTCGCGCCAGCGACTAAATCCATCGCGCCACCCATGCCTTTAATCAGCTTTTTAGGGATCATCCACGATGCGATGTTGCCGTTCTGGTCAACTTCAAATGCACCCAGAACGGTTAAGTCTACATGACCACCACGTATCATGGCAAAACTATCTGCACTATTAAATATGGCTGCACCTTTGGCTGCTGTCACGGTTTCTTTACCCGCGTTAATCATATCGGCGTCTAGATCTGCCTTAGTGGGGTACGGGCCCATGCCTAAAAGGCCATTTTCGGACTGTAACATAACTTCAATATCATCTGGTACATAGTTTGCGACGAGTGTCGGAATTCCTATGCCCAAATTTACGTAGTAACCATCTTGAAGTTCTTGTGCAACGCGCATTGCAACTTGTTCACGTGATAATGCCATAATTATGCTCCTGCTTAATCTCGTGTTGTTACACGTTCAATGCGTTTTTCAAAGCTGCCTTTAATAACGCGATTTACAAAAATACCCGGGGTATGAATTTGGCTTGGCTCAAGCTCACCCGGTTCTACAATTTCTTCTACTTCGGCAACGGTAATTTTGCCTGCTGTTGCAGCCATTGGATTAAAGTTCATGGCGGTGTGTCTAAACACTAAATTACCAAAGCGGTCGGCTTTCCACGCTTTAACAATAGCAAATTCACCCGTTATAGATTCTTCTAAAATATACGGGCGACCATTAAACTCTTTTACGTCTTTGCCCTCTGCAACTGGAGTACCGTAACCGGTGGCGGTGTAAAACGCAGGTATACCCGCGCCACCAGCTCGCATTTTTTCAGCAAGTGTGCCTTGAGGCGTAAGCTCTACATCAATTTCGCCACTTAATAACTGCTGCTCGAATAGGGCGTTTTCGCCAACGTACGAGGCAACTACTTTTTTAATTTGTTTGTCTTGTAATAAAATACCTAAACCAAAGTCATCAACACCACAGTTATTAGATACTACAGTTAAGTTTTTTGTTTGCATGTGCTTAATTTGTTTAATTAAGCCCTCAGGAATACCACATAAACCAAAACCACCGGCAATAATGGTATCGCCGTCTTTTAATCCTTCCATTGCAGCTTCGTAACTAGAAACTACCTTATCAAAACCGGCCATGAGTTTCTCCTCATTGTGTGCTATTTGTTGTTAATTATCTTTAATCATCATTTTATAAGATAGCCATTTAACCTGAACTCTGGTTAAGAGATTTACTAACATATGAATCAGGGTGATATTTAAGTTTATTTTCTCTAGCCAGAGATTTTCAGTGAAAACAAGGCGAATTTACGCGTCAATAGCTGGCCTATTGCAAGTAAATTCAACGCAGTTAGTGCTGAAAATAGCTGCTCGAGATAGATTTATTACCCAGAGCTCAGGTTATTTAGTGTGTAGTGCCACAGATACTTTGCTCACAGGTTGCTTACCAAGTGCTTTGGTTATTTCCCAGCCAGCGTCACTTAACCTTTGTAAATCAATTGAGTGTTCAATGCCAAGCCCTTGCAGTAAGTAAACTACATCTTCGGTGGCAACATTTCCTGACGCCCCCTTAGCATAAGGACAGCCACCAAGGCCTGCAACTGCCGCGTCAACCGTTGCTATACCTAGACTTAAAGCTGCGTAAATATTTGTTAGCGCTTGGCCGTATGTATCATGAAAATGCACGGCAAGTTTGGCTTTATCAATGTGCGTTAAAAGTAACTCGATTAATTGCGTTACTTTTTTTGCGGTGCCAACACCTATGGTATCGCCAAGGCTTACTTCGTAACAGCCTAAATCTAATAGCTTTTGCGATACACTTAATACTGCTTGCGGGTCGATCTCACCCTCATAGGGGCAACCTAGCACACAGCTTACATAACCACGTACACGAATATTATTAGCTTTAGCAAACGCCATTACTTCACTAAAGCGTTCAATACTTTCATCAATTGAGCAGTTTATATTTTTTTGACAAAACGACTCACTCGCAGCGGTAAATATAGCAAACTCTTTAATGCCGACAGCGTGCGCTGCATGTGCGCCTTTTAAGTTAGGGGTAAGGGCGCTTAAATTTACATCGGGTAAATCTAGCGCTGAAATTACATCCGCTGAGTCTGCCATTTGTGGCACCCACTTAGGGGAGACAAACGCGCCAGCTTCAATATCTTTCAAACCTGCAGCACTTAGGGCGTTAATAAGCGCTACTTTATCGGCAGTGCTTACTGTTTTTTCGTTTTGTAGACCGTCTCGCGCGCCAACTTCAACAATACGTACTTTACTTGGAAAGGCACTCATTATGCACCTTCCTCAGTTGTATCTTCTACTATCGCAAGCAGAGCGCCATGCGTTACTAATTCGCCTTCACCAAAACAGTAGCTTTTTAAAATGCCGTCGTGTGGTGCGTTAAGCGTGTATTCCATTTTCATGGCTTCGATAATAACAACCGCATCGCCTTTGGTGATTGTGCTACCAATGTCGATTAAATGCTTTACTACCGTGCCATTAAGCGGCGCGGCAAGTGGCAGTGCTTCACTTTCGTGCGAACTAATGTAATGTTTATCAACTAGCTCAAACTTAGTTTGCAGTGCTTTATTCATCACTGTCACACTATTGCCAACAGTATTATTACCTACCGTAGTTACGTGCGCGCTATGTTTTTCACCATTAATAAATACAGTGCAAAGACCACTATTTAATGTGCCTTGTAGGTTAAATACATCCTCATTATGCGTAATACTGTAGCCCTTGGCCGTTTTTATAGCGCTTAGCTGTAAATCGGCAAAAGGGACTTTAATTACTTGCGGTGCATTGAGTGTAAAACCACTCAGTTGTTGCCACGGGCTTGCACTGTTTTGTGTATTTTGGGTATTAGTTAACGATTCTAAATAGGCAAACGCACCAATAAGCTGACTTGCTTGTAATAACGATTTATCAACAGTAACTAACGAATCACCTTGCTCAGCAATAAAGTGTGTACTTGGCGCACCTTGTTTAAAGATAGGGTGGCTTGCTAAGTTGTGTAAAAAGCCAATGTTAGTGCTAAAACCCGCTAAATGAAATTGCTCAAGGGCGTGTTGTAAACGGCTCAAGGCTTGTTCGCGATTGTCGTCGTGCACAATAAGTTTTGCAATCATCGGATCGTAAAACGGGCTAATTTCGTCGCCTTGTGCAATGCCTGTATCAATGCGTACAAATTCACTGTTAAGGGGTGTGTGTAACGCTTCAATAGTGCCCGAACACGGGATAAAGTCGTTAGCTGGATCTTCTGCGTATATACGCGCTTCAAAGCTATGACCCTGCAATTGAATATCGCTTTGTGTCAGTGGCAATGTTTGCCCACCCGCAATATTAATTTGCCAATTGACTAAATCTACACCGGTTACCATTTCGGTCACTGGGTGTTCTACTTGAAGGCGCGTATTCATTTCCATAAAGAAAAATTCATCGCCACACAGTAAAAACTCAACCGTACCCGCGCCTCTATAATTTATAG
The DNA here is from genome assembly GCF_000241185.1 of Pseudoalteromonas sp. BSi20495. Taxonomy (NCBI): domain Bacteria; kingdom Pseudomonadati; phylum Pseudomonadota; class Gammaproteobacteria; order Alteromonadales; family Pseudoalteromonadaceae; genus Pseudoalteromonas; species Pseudoalteromonas sp. BSi20495. Next base: position 15,764 of record NZ_BADY01000049.1, on the reverse strand, counting down.
CCAATGCACAACGTACAGCCGCTTCACCCATTTCTTTACGTAGTTCGTCAGATAAACCCGGAGCAGGGGCTTCTTCAATTACTTTTTGATGACGACGTTGCAAAGAACAATCACGATCGCCTAAATAAACACAGTTACCATGGTTATCCGCAAATACTTGCACTTCAACATGGCGAGGCTGGTTTACGTAGCGCTCAAGCAATACTAAATCGTTACCAAAACCGGCAATCGCTTCACGTTGTGCGCCCTCAAGTGCACTCATAAATTGTTTGGCATTTTGTACAACGCGCATGCCTTTACCACCGCCACCAAAGGCCGCTTTAATGAGTACAGGGTAGCCAATTTTTTCAGCTTCACTTTGTAAAAAAGCAGGGTCTTGTTTATCACCGTAGTAACCAGGTACTAAAGGCACGTTAGCAGCTGCCATTATTTCTTTAGCGCGGGTTTTAGACCCCATAGCTTCAATGCTACTTGCTGGTGGCCCTAAAAACGCAATGTTGTTAGCTTCGCAGGCTTTAGCAAATTCGCTGTTTTCAGATAAAAAACCGTAACCAGGATGAATACAATCAGCGCCGCAGTCTTTGGCAACTTGTAAAATTTTGTCTGCTACTAAATACGAATCTTTACTTGGTGCAGCACCAATATGGTAAGCCTCGTCAGCCATTTTTACGTGTTGAGCATGTTTGTCTGCATCAGAATAAACCGCGACCGTGGTTAAGCCCATTTGTTTTGCGCTGCGCATTACACGGCACGCAATTTCTCCACGATTGGCAATCAGTATTTTTTGTAATCGTTGTGTGTTCATAATCAATCCTACAGTTGCCAAGCGGGTGAGCGTTTATCAAAAAAAGCAGTTAGCCCTTCTTGACCTTCTTCAGATACGCGAATTTTTGCAATACGCTCTGCGGTAAGCTCAATGAGTTCATCGGTTATTGGTTTATTTGCTACATCGTTAATTAATGCTTTTGCGGCTTTTACTGCAACAGGTCCGTTATCAATTAGTGTTTGCAGCATATTATCGACCGCACAGTCTAAATTACCGGTTACTTGATGAATTAAACCAAGTTGTTTAGCAGTATGTGCATCAAACACTTCAGCCGTTAAAAAGTACCTACGAGCAGCACGCTCACCAATGGCTTTAATGACGTATGGACTAATAACCGCCGGAATAAGACCAAGCTTTACTTCGCTTAAACAAAATTGTGCATCGTCTTTACTAAGGGCTATGTCGCAACAGGCTATTAAGCCCAGAGCACCACCAAAAGCAGCACCTTGCACAGCGCAAATTGTAGGATGAAGGGATCTTGCTAATACCTGCATTAATTTAGCTAATTGCATTGAATCAGCTAGATTATCGGCGTAGTTGTTATCCGCCATCGATTTCATCCAAGCTAAATCGGCACCGGCTGAAAAGTGTTTACCTTCTGTTTTTAAAACCAAAGCACGAATATCAAGCGTATTTGCATGTTCAATACACTGGATCAGCTCGTGTATTACTTCACTGTTAAATGCGTTTCTTTTTTCTGGGCGGCTTAACACAAGTACAGCCACATTAGATTTTGTTATTTGTAGTGTTACTGACATTTTGCGCTCCGGTTACATTCTAAATACGCCAAATTTCGAATCACGTTTTGGTGCGTTATTCGCAGCTGTTAACGCAAGCCCTAATACATTACGCGTGTCGACAGGGTCTATAATACCGTCATCCCACAAGCGTGCGCTGGCGTAATACGGATGACCTTGCTCTTCGTACTGGTCAATAATTGGCTTTTTAAAGTCACTGATTTCTTGCTCGCTCATGCTTTGACCTTTGCGTGCTAAACCATCTTGTTTAACTTGCGCCATTACACCGGCTGCTTGTTCGCCGCCCATAACCGAAATACGGGCATTAGGCCACATCCACATCATGGTTGGTTCAAATGCACGACCACACATTCCGTAGTTACCTGCGCCGTAAGAGCCGCCAATAAGTACTGTAAATTTAGGCACATCAGCACACGAAACCGCCATCACCATTTTAGCGCCGTGCTTTGCAATGCCTTCGGCTTCGTATTTTTTACCCACCATAAAGCCGGTAATATTTTGTAAAAATACTAAAGGAATATTGCGCTGAGCACACAGCTGAATAAAGTGCGCGCCTTTTTGCGCCGACTCACTAAATAAAATACCGTTATTAGCCACTATGCCAACGGGGTTGCCATAAATGCTGGCAAAACCGGTGACGAGCGTTTCACCAAAATAGCGTTTAAATTCATCAAATGATGAGTCGTCTACAGTGCGCGCTATTACTTCGCGTACATCAAATGGCTTTTTAAGGTCGGTGCCTACAATGCCGTAAAGCTCGTTAATATCATAACGAGGTGGCTTTACATCCTCTAGAAGAGGGGCGGTCGGACGTGTGTAGTTAATGCGCTCAATACATTGGCGCGCAATAGACAGCGCATGAGCATCGTTTTCAGCAAAGTGATCGGCAACACCCGACACTTTACAGTGCACATCGGCACCGCCAAGCTCTTCGGCGGTTACTTCTTCGCCCGTTGCTGCTTTTACAAGCGGCGGACCGGCTAAAAATATAGTGCCTTGATCTTTTACAATAATGCTTTCGTCTGCCATTGCAGGTACGTACGCACCACCTGCGGTACATAATCCCATTACCACGGCAATTTGTGGGATACCTTTACCCGACATACGGGCTTGATTGTAAAAAATACGACCAAAATGCAACTTATCTGGAAATACATCATCTTGCTCAGGCAGGTTAGCACCGCCCGAATCTACAAGATAAATACACGGTAAGTGGCAGCGCTCTGCGATGTCTTGTGCGCGTAAATGCTTTTTAACGGTAAGCGGAAAATATGTACCGCCTTTAACCGTGGCATCGTTTGCAATAATCATGCATTCAACGCCTTTAACACGGCCAATACCGGCTACAACGCCTGCACAAGGTATTGCTTGTTCGTACACACCAAAGGCAGCAAATTGCGAAATTTCTAAAAACGGTGAGCCTTCATCAATTAATGTACTTATACGGTTGCGTACAAATAATTTACCACGGCCTTCGTGGCGCTCTTTTAATGCAGCGCCTCCGCCTTGGCTAATTGTTGCTACTTTACTGCGTAAATCATCCACCAGCGCTGACATATTTTTATGGTTTTGCACAAACGTTGGATCGTGAGGATTAACGCTCGATTTTAAAATCGTCATGGTTTAATCCTTAACGGCTTTCAGTGAAAAGTTCGCGGCCAATAAGCATGCGGCGTATTTCTGATGTACCTGCACCAATTTCGTATAATTTAGCGTCACGAAGAAGGCGGCCCGTTGCGTATTCGTTTATGTAGCCATTGCCACCTAAAATTTGAATCGCATCAAGTGCCATTTTAGTTGCAAGCTCAGCTGCGTATAAAATTGCACCAGCGGCATCTTTACGGGTCGTTTCACCACGGTCACACGCTTTAGCTACCGTATATACGTATGAGCGGGCAGCATTCATTTGTGTATACATGTCGGCTACTTTGCCCTGAATTAACTGAAATTGACCAATCGGGGTATCAAACTGTTTACGCTCATGAATATACGGCACCACTATGTCCATACACGCTTGCATTATGCCAAGCGGGCCAGCTGCAAGTACTACGCGTTCGTAATCAAGGCCACTCATAAGTACTTTAACGCCTTCGTTTAAGTTACCTAAAATATTCTCTTCTGGCACTTCGCAGTTTTCAAATACTAGCTCACAGGTGTTTGAGCCGCGCATGCCCAGTTTGTCGAGCTTTTGCGCTGTTGAAAAACCAGGAAAGTTGCTCTCAACAATAAACGCGGTAATACCTTTAGCGCCGGCGTTTAAATCTGTTTTAGCGTAAATAACTAATGTGTGTGCATCTGGGCCATTGGTGATCCACATTTTATTACCGTTTAAAATGTACTTATCGCCTTTTTTTTCGGCTTTGAGTTTCATCGATACAACGTCAGAGCCCGCATTAGGCTCGCTCATTGCAAGAGCACCAATGTGCTCGCCACTAATAAGCTTTGGTAAGTATTTTTCTTTTTGAGCTTGTGACCCGTTACGGTTAATTTGATTAACGCACAGGTTTGAATGTGCTCCATAGCTTAATCCTATAGAGGCACTAGCACGGCTTATTTCTTCCATAGCAATAACATGTTCTAAGTAACCTAAACCGGCGCCGCCAAGTTCTTCAGATACGGTCATACCTAGTACGCCCATCTCGCCCATTTGAGTCCAAAGTTGATTTGGAAAAGCGTTATCTAAGTCCGTTTTTTCAGCAAGCGGGGCAATCTCCTGACTTGCAAAACTGTTTACGTGGTCGCGGATCATATCGGCGGTTTCGCCAAGGCCAAAGTTCATTTCTTTATATAGTGAAATAGTGCTCATGATTCATTCCTGTGTGACGTGTGTGTTGTCAGTGTGTTGTTATTTAATAAACTTACTCGTCTATTTTATTAAGCGTGTCTCTGCAGCGGCGCTCGGCCGTCACCAACTCCATAAGAACAACTTTAATGTCGTCCATTTGTTGAGATAGGTCTGCTTTTTTTTCTGAAATAAGGTCAAGCATAGTAACCAACTGCTTAGCGCTTGATTTATCTGCGTCGTACAGTTCAAACAAACGGCCTGTTTCGGCCAATGTAAAGCCAAGGCGCTTACCACGTAATATTAGTTTTAAACGCACTTTATCGCGTTTTGAATAAATACGGGTTTGACCATTACGTTCTGGAGTAATTAACCCTTGGTCTTCGTAAAAGCGAATAGAGCGGGTTGTAATGTCAAATTCTTTAGCGAGTTCACTAATGCTAAATGTTTGTTCATTACTGGCCGGCATTTTGGCTGAGCTTGCAAAGTTTGTTTGATTATCTGGTTTCATAATTGTATTTACCTCATTCGAATAACTCCAATATAAGTGAAGTTTACGTAAAGGTAAAGCTTGGTGTGATTTGAAACTATTTATAAAGGGATGTTTAAGCGAGGTGTTGATTTATATTATTAATATTCAATGGGTTATTTTTATTTTGTCAGTGTAGTCTAACCGATGGAAAATAATCCTTACACTTATAAAACTAAAAATTAAGCTGTTTTTAGTTGACGTTGGCGTAAACGTTAGTATTGTGTAAGGGTATTAAACAATAAATGAATACTAAATTAATAGAGCAAATATACTAACAACTATTTGCATATAAATACAATGGAGTTAGTTATGACTTTAGAATCAGTGGTAATTGTAGCAGCAAAACGCACCCCAATGGGTGGTTTTATGGGAGCGTTAAGTGATGCGCAGTCTACCGAGCTTGGCGCTACCGCCATTGCCAGCGCACTTGCACAAACTGGTTTAGCTAATGATGCAATAGACGAAGTAATTATGGGCTGCGTATTACCAGCAGGCCTTGGACAAGCACCTGCACGACAAGCAATGTTAAAAGCAGGCCTTGCACTTAGCACTGGCGCTACAACAATTAACAAAGTATGTGGCTCTGGTTTAAAAGCGGCCATGCTTGCAAACGATTTAATTAAAGCCGGCTCTATTCAATCTGCTATTGCCGGTGGCATGGAAAGCATGACAAACGCACCGTACTTTATTCCAAAAGCGCGTGGCGGTATGCGCATGGGACATGGCGAAATAAAAGATCACATGATGAGCGATGGCCTTGAAGACGCTTACGACAACAAAGCTATGGGTTGTTTTGCACAAGACACCGCCGATGAATACGGCATTGGCCGCGAGCAAATGGATGCGTTTGCATTAGGCTCATTAAGTAAAGCTAAAGCCGCGATACAAAATGGTAGCTTTGATAACGAAGTTGCACCGCATACGATGCAAACACGCAAAGGCGATGTAACAGTATCGATTGATGAGCAACCAGGTAACGCTCGCCCAGAAAAAATTCCTACCTTACGTGCAGCCTTTAAAAAAGACGGCACTATTACAGCGGCTAATTCATCGTCAATTTCAGACGGTGGCGCAGCGCTTATATTAATGAGCGAATCAAAAGCAAAAGAGCAGGGCTTAACACCGCTTTGTAAAATTGTGGCGCACAGCACGCATTCTCAAAAACCAAGTGAATTTACAGTAGCGCCAGTAGGGGCTATGAACAGCGTGCTTGAAAAAGCAGGTTGGGCTGTAAACGATGTTGACCTTTGGGAAATTAACGAAGCATTTGCCATGGTAACCATGCTGGCTATTAACGAGTTAAAACTTGATGAAAGCAAAGTAAACGTTAACGGCGGTGCATGTGCATTGGGTCATCCAATTGGTGCAAGCGGCGCGCGTATTTTAGTAACGCTAATTCATGCCCTTAAAAACCGAGGCCTTAAAAAAGGCATTGCGTCTTTATGTATTGGTGGCGGTGAAGCGGTTGCTATGGCCGTAGAAGCTTACTAATTACAGTTACATCAATAGCTAGACGAATACTTACACGAATAACTATAAAAGCGCTGCACTAATAATACTAACAAAGCGGCGCTACCAATTTTAAAAGAGAACTCACAACTCACACACTAGGATTTAATCATGCACCAAGTACCACTACTTATTAATGGCGAATTTATTCAATCAGCGTCTAAAGAGCTTATCGATGTTATAAACCCAGCAACTCAAGAAGTACTTGCACAAGTGCCATGTACCACAGAATCAGAAATGGACGCGGCAATTGCCTCAGCTTCTGAGACGTTTAAAACATGGAAAGACGTACCAATTACTGAACGTGCTCGCATTATGATGAAGTACGCTGCGCTATTAAAAGAACATCACGATGAGCTTGCTACCATTATTTGTCACGAGTTGGGTAAAACATTTGAAGATGCAAAAGGCGATGTTTGGCGCGGTATTGAAGTAGTAGAACAAGCAGCGAACGCACCATCATTAATGATGGGTGAAACAATGGAAAACGTAGCGCGTAAAATCGATACGTATTCTTACATGCAGCCACTTGGCGTATGCGCGGGCGTAACCCCGTTTAACTTCCCTGCAATGATCCCTCTTTGGATGTTCCCGCTGGCTATTGTGTGTGGTAACACCTTTATTTTAAAACCGTCTGAGCAAGATCCACTTACACCAATGCGCTTAGCTGAGCTATTTATTGAAGCCGGCGCACCAAAAGGCGTATTACAAGTTGTTCACGGTACAAAACCACAAGTAGACCGCCTATTAGAAGATAAGGCAGTGCGTGCTATTTCGTTTGTTGGCTCGTGTGGTGTAGGTGCTTATATTTATTCTAAAGGCACACAAAATCTTAAACGTGTGCAAGCGTGTGTTGGTGCTAAAAACCACATGGTTATTATGCCTGATGCAAGTAAATCGCACGTTGTAAATAACTTAGTAGGCGCATCGGTCGGTGCTGCTGGCCAGCGTTGTATGGGTATTTCTGTTGCTGTATTTGTAGGTCAAGCAAGTCAGTGGGTAGATGAAATTAAAGCAGGCTTTGAAAATGTACGCCCAGGCGTGTGGGATGATGCAAACGCGGCATACGGTCCACAAACATCAAAAGCAGCAAAAGCACGTATTTTATCACTCATTGCCGGTGGTAAAGAGCAAGGCGCTACCTGTTTAATTGATGGTTCTGACTTTACGGTTGAAGGGTATGAGCAAGGTAACTGGGTTGGCCCAACGTTATTTACCGATGTAACCAAAGAGATGGATTTATACAAAGAAGAAATATTTGGTCCAGTACTGGCGTGTATGTTTGTAGACACGCTTGATGAGGCAATCGCACTTATTAACGACAGCCCTTACGGTAACGGCACCTCGTTGTTTACCTCAAGCGGCGCAGTGGCTCGTAAATTCCAACACGAAATTGAAGTAGGCCAAGTAGGTATTAATGTGCCAATTCCGGTGCCACTTCCGTTCTTTTCGTTCACTGGTTGGAAAGGCTCATTTTATGGCGATACTCACACGTACGGTAAACAAGGTATTCGTTTTTATACAGAAACTAAAACGATTACATCACGTTGGTTTGAAGACGACATTGCGTCGGGTCCAAACATGAGTATTAACTTAAAATAATCGTAATTAAAAAATGAGTAAATAAAAGAATAATTAATAAAAAAGATGGGCGCGAAGGCTACTTCACACACAACACACACATAAGCCTTCGCCGCTCGTCACAAACTATCCCTGTAACGGGAAACACTAACAACACAACTAACACAATTAAAGAGGTCTACCATGGACTTTAACTTATCAGAAGATCAACAAGCCTTTGCTCAAACAGCACGCCAATTTGCCGAGTCAGAACTTGCGCCCCATGCAGCAAAGTGGGATCGCGAACATATTTTTCCTAAAGACACGATTAAAGCAGCAGGCGAGCTTGGTTTTTGTGGTTTATACACGCCAGAGGAAGCGGGCGGCCTTGGTTTATCACGTTTAGATTCGAGCATTATTTTTGAGCAGCTTGCTATGGGCTGTACCGCAACAACGGCCATGTTAACCATTCATAATATGGCTACCTGGATGGTAGCAAGTTTTGGTACCGATGCAGTTAAAGACAAATACGTAGAGCAATTAGTAATGGGCGAGTTACTTGCCTCTTACTGTTTAACAGAGCCAGGGTCGGGTTCAGACGCCGCATCACTTAAAACAAAAGCCGTACTTGAAGGTGATGAGTACGTTATTAACGGCTCAAAAATATTTATATCGGGCGCGGGCGAAACCGAAGTATTAGTTGTAATGGCACGTACAGGCGGCGAAGGCGCTGCGGGTATTTCGGCATTTGTAGTGCCTGCCGACGCAAAAGGCGTTGAATACGGCAAAGCTGAGGAAAAAATGGGTTGGAACGCACAACCAACACGCCTAATTAGCTTTGAAGATGTACGCATTCCTGCGCATAACTTATTAGGCGCAGAGGGCGAAGGCTTTAAATTTGCGATGCAAGGCCTTGATGGCGGCCGAATTAACATTGCCACATGTTCAATTGGTACAGCGCAAGCGGCGCTTAATACCGCCCGTGAATATTTAAAAGAACGTACACAATTTGGTAAACCATTGGCTGCGTTTCAAGCATTGCAATTTAAAATTGCCGATATGAACACCGAGCTTGTAGCTGCGCGCCAAATGGTTAGGCTTGCTGCATTTAAACTTGATAATAACGACGTTGAAAAAACCACTTACTGCGCCATGGCTAAACGCTTTGCTACTGATGTTGGCTTTACCGTGTGTAACGACGCACTGCAAATTCATGGTGGTTACGGTTACATAAAAGAATACCCGCTTGAGCGCCATGTACGTGACGTACGCGTTCATCAAATTTTAGAAGGCACTAACGAAATTATGCGTGTAATTATTGCGCGCCGAATTTTAGCTGAGTCAGCAAACGACGTTTTATAAGGAGCAATGTATGTCAGAATCTAAATCTAATCCGAGTATTGAACTAACAACCGAAGGTCATGTTGCTATTTTAACGATGTCTAATCCGCCTGCAAATACCTGGACAAAAGACACCCTAGTTGATTTAAAAAATACCGTTAATGAGCTTAATAATAATAAAAATATTTATGCATTAGTACTGACTGGTGAAGGCGAGAAGTTTTTTAGCGCAGGTGCCGACCTAAACGTATTTGCTGGTGGCGATAAAGGCGTAGCCGCTGATATGTCGCGGGTATTTGGTGAAGCATTTGAAGCATTGACTAATTTTAGAGGCGTGTCGGTTGCGGCCATAAACGGCTATGCAATGGGCGGCGGGCTAGAAGTTGCGCTTGCGTGCGATATTCGCATAGCAGAAGAGCAAGCACAAATGGCGCTCCCTGAAGCTAAAGTTGGGTTATTACCCTGTGCGGGTGGCACACAAAATTTAGCATGGCTTGTAGGCGAAGGCTGGGCAAAACGGATGATTTTATGCGGCGAGCGCTTAAAAGCTGATAAAGCCTTGCAAATTGGCTTAGTAGAAGAAGTAGTACCACAAGGTGAAAGCTTTGCGGCAGCACTAAAACTTGCCAACCAAGTGGCCGATCAAAGCCCCACCTCAGTTGCAGCATGTAAAACATTGATTCAAAAAGGGCGCCATCAACCAATGGCAAGTGTATTACCTCTTGAGCGCGAGTTATTTGTTGATTTATTTGATACCGAAGATCAACAAGAGGGCGTAAATGCCTTTTTAGAAAAACGCCGCGCTAACTGGGTAAACGGCTAATGAGTGCTTTAACATTATTAAATAGCGCCGATGAGCCCGTGGTATTTGAAACCGCAACCGCAGAAAATGGCAGTTTAATTGGGCTTATTACACTCAACGCGCCAAAAGCCTTAAATGCACTTAATTTTGAGATGATCAAGTTACTTGAACCGCAATTGCGAGCTTGGCAAGACGATGATGCTATTGCAATGGTGTTGTTAAAAGGCGCAGGCGATAAAGCATTTTGTGCAGGCGGCGATGTTGTAAGCCTTCATCATGCAATGGCGCAAGGTAAACCAACAAGCTTAGTTGAAGAGTTTTTTACGCTTGAGTACAAGCTTGATTATCTTATTCATACCTTTGATAAACCTATCCTCGTTTGGGGTAACGGCATAGTAATGGGCGGCGGTTTAGGGCTAATGGCCGGTGCTAGCCATCGCGTCGTAACTGAAACATCACGCATTGCCATGCCAGAGCAAACCATAGGTTTATACCCAGATGTAGGCGGGAGTTACTTTTTACATAAAATGCCACAAAACGTCGGGTTATTTTTAGGGTTAACGTCGGCATCAATTAACTGCGACGACGCGCGTTTTGTATCGCTTGCCGATCACTTTATCGACAGCACTAAATATGATGTCATGCTTGCGCAAATTTTAGCAGCTAAATGGGGCAAAACCGCAAGCTTAAATCATGAGCGTTTAACTAAGTTATTAACCGATTTAGACAACCAATCTGCGCGTATGCCAAAAGGCAATGTAAAAGCTAATCTCAAAACGATTCAAAAGCTGGGTGAGTTTACAACTTTGCAGGAGCAGGTAGATTATATTTTAGGACTAACCACTGACGATAAATGGCTACAACGCGCCCAAAAGTCACTAAAACACGGATGCCCACTAAGCTGCGCACTCGTTAGTGAACAATTAAAAACAAGTAAAGGCAAAAGCTTATTAACGTGTTTTAAAATGGAACTGGGTATGTCGGTTCGTGCTGGCGAAGTCGGTGAGTTTCAAGAAGGTGTAAGGGCGTTATTAATAGATAAAGACGGCGCGCCTAATTGGCAGTACAAAACACTTAGTGATGTCCCACAAACAATAATCGACAGCTTTTTTGCTAATCGCTTTGGCGAAAACCACCCACTCAATGGCTTAGACACGCCAACACACAAATAAAGGAAAGACGATGACTAAACTCAATATTGGTTTTATCGGCTTAGGTAATATGGGCGGCCCTATGGCGGCTAACTTAATTAAAGCTGGGCATACTGTTAGCGTGTTCGATTTAAACCAGTCGGTCGTAAATGAACTTGCAAGCAAAGGTGCAAAAGCCGCAGTTGATGCAAAGCAGTGCGCAACAAATGCTGACATACTTATTAGTATGTTACCTGCAGGCAAACATGTTAAATCGCTTTACTTAGGTAATAACGACGACAGCGGTTTAATTAACGTGCTAAGCAAAAATACATTAGTAATTGATTGCTCAACAATAGATGCAGAATCAGCACGCACTGTAGGCAGTGCACTTGGCAAACAAGGCATAAGCTTTGTAGATGCACCGGTATCGGGCGGCGTTGCAGGCGCAACTGCAGGTACACTTACTTTTATTGTAGGCGGCGAAAAAGCCGCGTTCGATAAAGCACATACAGTGCTGAGTGATATGGGTAAAAACATATTTCATGCAGGCGATATTGGCGCAGGGCAAGTAGCAAAAATATGTAATAACATGCTACTCAGTATTTTAATGGCAGGCACCAGCGAAGCACTGCAAATGGGTATTAACAACGGCCTCGATCCTAAAGTACTTAGCGACATCATGACCGCAAGTTCTGGCCGAAACTGGACGCTCGAACTTTACAACCCTTGCCCAGGTGTAATGGATACAGCCCCTGCTAGTAACGATTACAAACCTGGCTTTATGGTCGATTTAATGGCTAAAGATTTAGGCCTTGCCATGGAAGCCGCGCAGCAAAGTAATTCATCAACCCCTATGGGTTCAATGGCTAAAAATTTATACACTATACTACAGCACCAAGGTGCGGGTAGTGATGACTTTAGTGCCATTTTTAAACTGTTTTCTAAGTAGGAGTAACGCGTGAAAATTAAAAATAACACGGTAGTAATAACCGGTGGCGCACAAGGTTTAGGCTTTGCAATGGCGCAAAAGTTTGCACTTATGGGTGCTAACATTGCTTTAATAGATATGGCACAAGACTTATTAAACACCGCATGCGAAGAACTCACACAGCTTGAAGGTGTAACTAGCAATATAAAAGGGTATGCCGCAAACGTAACAAATGAGAGCGAAGTAGAAAACGTATTTAATACCATCAACAGCGATTTTGGCCACATTGGTGTGCTTATAAACAACGCCGGTATTTTACGCGACGGCATGTTTATAAAAGCTAAAGACGGTAAAGTCATAAAAAAAAATGTCTCTTGAGCAATTTCAATCAGTGATTGATGTAAACCTGACCGGTGTGTTTTTAGCAGGGCGGGAAGCTGCAAGCCACATGATTGAATCAGGCAAAGGCGGCGTTATAGTTAATATGTCGAGCGTAGCGCGCGCAGGTAACATAGGCCAAACAAATTACGCGGCATCAAAAGCAGGCGTAGTGGCACTTACCACCACATGGGCTAAAGAACTTGGTCGATTTGGTATACGTGTAGGCGCTATTGCACCAGGTGTTATAAGCACCGCCATGACCGACGCCATGAAGCCCGAAGCGAAACAGCGTATGCTTGCAGTAACGCCAGTAGGGCGCTTAGGTGAAAGCGACGAAATTGCCCATACCGCACAATACATAATCGAAAACGACTTTTTTACCGGTCGCGTGGTTGAAATAGACGGCGGTATTCGTTTGTAACTTGTCAGCTCTCATTTAATTATTGGAAGCACAGCTCAAACGAGCTGTGCTTTTTTGTTTTAAGAAATGCCTAATAAGAGTGGCTTTTTAATCACTTCTTTAAATAAAAAGCTCAACGCATTTAAGGCTTGTGTTTGGGTCTTAGGAGCAACATTTTGTTGATTGACTAAGTAATTTAAAAAAAGTTCGACCTCATTATCTCCCATCGTTGTTGGGTGCCTCATAGAGTTAAATCGAATAAACGAAGCTATCCAGTATAAATACGCTTTAATAGTACTTTTAGCATAACGCTTTAGATACATTTGTTCGGCTATCATAGTTAAAAAAGGTGATTTCATGATATGAATCTCTAGTAAAAGTTAACTGTATATATAGACAGTGCTTGTTGTTTTGTCCAATATTACTGATCTCCACCATTTCGGTGTATTTGTGCATTGATTAAAAATAATTTCCAGTTAACTAATAATTTACATTTATTTATTTGATGGTTAAGTTAAATGCATTGTAATACATGGACATTTGTCGGTTTATAAAGCGACAAATGTCGTAGACAAAATTGTTAGCAGTACTTTTGAATTCTGGCAATATTTAACGCTTCGATAGTTGAATTCATGCAATAAATTCTTTAGCCTATAGGCACTTATTTTATAAAACAGTTTGGTTTTAATGGATATAAAGCACGCATGGGAGATATTCCTTAATTTTTTAAAGTCGATATGTGATAACTGGTTTGTTATTGTATTTTTCTTAGGCATTACCGTTTTATTGGCTGGGCACCTTTTACCCAACTTTAGTTTTAAAGCTGAGTCCTTACTTCTTGGGAATGTAATCGTTTTTTCAAGTGTTTTTGCTTCATTCACAAGGTGGATTTCTGTCCGAGGTATTGTTAAAAAAACATTAAGTGAAATTTTATCTTCTAAAGAGTTTCTATCAAAAGATAAAAATTTTGACAGTGTTTGGAATAACTTAGTCGAAGTTTCAATTGAAAAGCATAATCCCTCTTTAAAGGGCATACTGGAAAATTCATCTGTTCGTAAATATATACCACAGGAAGGTGAATTGTTTTACAGCGCATACTCCCAACATATGGATGCATCATGGGCTGATGAAGATAAACGATTAGTAAAAATAATCGAAACAACTAAAATAACAGTAACAACTAAAGATCGTTCATTAAATAGAATGCCTTATGTTTTTAACGCAGGAATGCCCATTGGAGCTGGATGGAAGTACCAAATCAACTCTCTTAAAGTTGGAACCACCTGTTGTATGGACAAGATAACAGGTGCTGATATTGAGACTGATGAATTAGCTAAAGAAGATAAACTTAACATCAAGTATAAATTGGATTTAGAGGGCAATACCCAATATCAAATTCATAGAGTAATGCTTAGAGAGATATGCCTTGATTATGAACCATACATTATATTAGTATCTGGGAAGCACACACTAAAACCAGAAATATCTTTTTCATCAAACGGTACAGGAATAAAAGCTGCCTTTAATTCAACAGGTACTCTAGAGGAGTTTGATACTATTGATGGGCGAAATAATTCATCAGAATTTACCGAAAGACATCCTGGACTTATGCTGAAGGGGCAAGGGTTTATAATTTGCTTAAGCAAGTAATGCTGTGCTAAACTCAATTTATCAGCTTTGTTTATTTTAATTCAAGGATTATTATTATGACTTATTCAACTAAAGAACTTAGTTAATTTTTTATAAAACTTTTACGTTCGTTTAATTAACAACGCTAAACAAATTCAAAACCGTGAGCACTTGTGTTCACGGTTTTTTCGTTTTATGCTCGTAAAAAATATAGTGAATTGTACTGCTAACACATATGAGCCTTAATTCTGTCAATAGGCAATAGTATTCTTTTTGACCGTTTCATACATTGACGGTCAATTCTAAACCAATAAACAAATTCGTTGAATTAACAAGACACCCACTATCGTTGAATTAACAAGATGAATTAACAAGACACCCACTATAAATTTTGCACTTTCCGAAGTTAAAGGCTAGCCTTTATGCAGTGTGAAAAGTAAGCAGAGTGTCTTATGGCTATCGCAAGAAAGCGTCAAGTAAGTTTAGTTGATACAAAGTACTACCACTGTATATCACGTTGCGTTCGACGTGCATTTTTATGTGGGGAAGACCGTTTTACTGGTCAATCTTACGAGCATCGACGAGTAAAATGATTAAGATGACACCCATCCTAATCATTAAGAAAAAAGCCAACAAAAACAGTATGAAGAGTGCATTATTATAAATAATGAATCACGCAAAAAGCTGAGCTATGTAGACAAATGAAAGTAAAAATAGACAGCCCAATCGGGCTACGATAGCTGTTTATTAAAGAATGGCAAACGACTCGGCTGTATTAAACCGGCTTTCCTTTAAATAAAAAGCGGAATATTACGATGAATAAAGGCATGAATAAATTGACCTTACGAGGTCAAATGAAAGTGAATACGCAATGGCAACTGTATTGCCTTGTTCATAATATAGAAAAGCTGCAAAACACGATGCATTAAGAAGGGTAAGCCCTTTTAACCTAAATTAAAGCTACTCAACCACCCGTAATCCCTTCTAAAACGCCAATTAAAACAACACCAAACTCTTTTTATATTCTGCGTAAAAATATAGTAATCGATTGAACCAAAATAGGAACTCAGCTATGGTTTGTTTATCAATAAAAACAAATTAAAAAACGAGTTAATCTACAGGCTCGTTAGGTACACATGAAATCTATTGATGTAGGCAAAAATATTTGTGATTGAATTAATCA